>CAKNAD010000018.1 GCA_929200515.1 Candidatus Gorgonimonas leptogorgiae
CTCTTGTATTTCTGCGTAAGGCTTGGGGCTTTTAAGTCTAGCAGAAGAAATCCTACACCATAGCATTTGTGCTTAGTGGAGGAAGTCAAACTTCCATATGTATATTTAAAAGCTTTCTAGTATGGTCTCCAAGCAACTTCTCTACAGTTGATATCTTTTATAGAAATATAATTTTTTACATTGCCATTTATAGAAGATATTTTTAAAACTTCATGTTTTTGTTTATTTGCTGAAAATAAAATTCTTTGACCGTTTTTTGATACACTTGGAGAATCTTCATATATAGATGTATAAATAATTTTAGTTTTTTTATTCTCTAAATTAAAAATAGCAATATTAAAATCCTTTTGGTTTTCTTGTTTGTTAATTAAGGCAATATTCTTGCCATCTGGAAAGGGTTTTGCTCTAGCATTAAGCACGCCATAGTTAGTTATCTGCTTACAGTTGCCTTTAACATTAAATTTACCGTTATCTTGTTTTTTAACAAAGGCTTGATAAATATGAACTCCATTGCCTCGTGAGGAAGTAAACAATAAAGATTTTCCATCTGGCATCCAACTGGGTTCTGAATTTATTGATGAACCATAAGTTATTTGGCTAAGTATTTTAGTTTTTAGATCTATTATATAAATATTAGGATCATTACCATTTGATGCCACTAAAGCAATACTTTCCCCATTAGGTGACCAATCTGGAGAACTTTGTATTCCTTTAGAATTAATAATACTACTACGATGCCCTGTTTCAAGATTATGAATATATATTTTTGACTTGTTATCTTCAAAAGAAACATATGCTATCTGTTTGCCATCAGGCGACCAGCATGGAGATATTATTGGTTGTTCAGAAGAAAATAGCACTTGGGTATTGTGGGTATCAGCATCTGCGCTACAAAGTTGATATGTGGAAATATTATTTTTTATAGAATGTTTAATGTATAAAATTTTAGTTAAAAAGTCTCCCTTTATGCCAGTAATTTCATTAAAAATATTATCACTAATTTGATGTGAGGTATTACGCAAGTTATCAGCACTACTCATAACTTTATCGTTTAAAACATATTGTTTTTTTGCAACATTAAATAGCTTATAACTAATATGGTATATATTATTTGTTAATGTAACTTCTCCAGATATTTTAAATGCTATATTGTGTAGTAATAAATAGTTGCTTTCATCAGCTAGTTTTTCTGTAGCAATTTTTTCGAAATAATTGCTACTATCGAAAATTTTAAACCTGCAACTAAAATTAAGATCGTTTTCTACTATTTGCACTATATCTTCTGGTAATATTGTATCCCCATGCCATGCAAATGGAGTAACTAATATATAGGGAAGGTTATGATTTGTTTTCTTAATTTCAATAGTTAGCTCTGAATACACTAAATTGCTAAGTAGCATTGAGAGTATAAATATAAATAACCGTAGCATACTATTCTAAGTCCTCTGGATTAAATGAAAGATTAACTATTGTAAAATTGTTGGTGAATGTTTTTGTATCCATTGTTTTAATGCTTTCAAGAGGAGATGAGCTTTCTATTGCTTGAATAATTGATTCGTCAAATAATTTATTATTACTAGAAGCTAGTAGCTTTATATGTAATATATTGCCTTTAGCATCTAGTTTTATTTGCACTATAGAAGGCTTGTCAACATTAAAAGCATAAGGCTTGTTCCAGTTTTGAGTGATTTCTTGTTGTATTTGTTGAGAGTAATATGCTATTTCTTTATCATTATTAGCCTTTCCTGCAACTTTTTTGCTAACTTGTTGATAATTTATGTTAGTTTTAGGTTTATCGGAAGCTGTCTTGTTTGCAAGTGGCTTTTGTTTTTTTGTTGCTTTTGCAATATTTATATCTATTGATTTTGCTTTAGATGGTTCTTTATTCGTAGTTGCTGTTTTCTTAATAATGCAATCAATCTCGTTACTTATTACAAGATTAGTAACAATAAAGTTATCGGTATTATAAGTTATATTTTTATTAAACTGCATAAAAACCATCGTTAGAATAAACAAATGTAATACAATAGAAATGACGTATGAAATAAATGTATCAGAGTAATAAAAATTATTGGTTTTTTTAGTAGCAGATGAGTTAATCATTAGCAACACTTTTTTCATCATAAGGATCAGTTAATAAGCCGACATTGTTAATGCCTATGTACTGTATTCCCGCAATTAGTTTGGCAACATTTTCATAGTTAGTAGTAGCGTCACCCTGTATAACAACTTGCATGTTTGTATGATTAGCTTTGTAGCTTTTTATTATGGACAATATTTCTTGTAATTTTATGGATTTAATTGATGTATTAGCATCATTTTGATATAACTCAAACTCACCGTCAGGTTTAATTGAAACTACTACAATATTATTTTTATTGGCCATAGTGTTTACTTTATTCTCGATCTTCGGTAGCTTTAATTCTATCCCATAATTTATAGCACAAGTATTGATCATAAAAACAATAAGAATAACTAGCATTATATCAATAAAAGGTATCATATTGATTTCTGCTATGATTTTAGATTTTGCTCTATGGTTTTTATTGAGTATCATCATTGTTACTTTCTTTTAAATTGTTCACTATATATGATTTTTTGCTTAAAATAGCATAAAACTCTTCGGCAAAACCATCACAACGAGATATAAGTTGTTCAGAGTATACGGTAAGTTTGTTATAAAAAAATATAGCAGGAATAGCAACTACTAAACCTAGAGCTGTAGTTATTAAAGCTTCAGCAATTCCAGGAGCTATAGTTTTTAATGTTGGTTGCTGTATAACAGCTAAACTAAAAAAAGAAGATATAATGCCAACTACTGTTCCTAGCAAGCCAATGTATGGGCTTATAGATCCAATACTTGCTAGCATTGGTAATGTTTGCTCTAGTTTTCTTTGTTCGTTCATCACCGACATTCGTATTGCTTGTCTTATGTGCGGAAATAATTTATCCACATCAAAAACATTAAGACTATTTTGCCGTGTAAATTCATTAAATCCAGAGCTAAAGATATACTCTAAACCGGATTTATGCTTAGGTTTTTTATGCATGTCATTATTTATTTTAATAAAATCAATTCCTGACCAAAAAATTTTTTCAAATTCTGTGATGTTGTGCTTAGTACTTATAAAGAATAAATATTTTCTTATTACAATAGACCAAGAAATACATGATAAACCTATAAGAAGCAGTATTATAGCTACTACAGGCCAAGATGCGCTATCTAAAATAGTAAGTAACGACAAGTCTTCAGACATAGTTTATTTTCCTCTGAATTTTATACGACTTCTAGTTGAAGACGCTAAGTAACAATATTTAATTTAGGATAAATCTTTTTCTAAGGTTTATCCTATAACGTATCTTCAAATATATTTAACAAGCTACATTGTTAAATTTTCTCCTATATATAGCTTTGGCTCTACTTCTAAAGTAATGTCAAACTGTTGTTTAACTTTGTTAGTAATGGTATCCAACAAAGCTAATATTTCTACTCCAGTAGATTTACCATAATTAACTAATACTAAAGCGTGTTTGTAGTAAACTCCTACATTGTTATACCGATATCCTTTCATTCCAACGCTTTCTATTAGCCATCCGGCTGATATCTTCCAGTTATTTTGTAACTTATATATTGGTATTTTGTTATATTTTAGTTTAAGCTCATCATTTTTTTTATCTGATATTATAGGATTTTTAAAAAAACTACCCGCATTATACAATAAATTTGGATCTGGAAGTTTACCACGTCTAATATTACAAATAGCCTGACTTACATGAATAGCTTTTTGGATGTCGCTAGAATCTGGTTTATAGCAGATATAATCATTTAAATCTTGGTAAACTAACTTCGGAGAAAATATCCTATTCAATTTAAATTGTACTGAAATAATTATATATTTTCCAGAAAAATTATTTTTAAAAATAGAGTCTCTATAGCTAAATTTACAGTCTTGAACACTAAACTTATGTATTTTTCCTGAGTTAATAGCTATTGCTTGTAAAGAAATTAAATAACTAGATAATTCAACCCCATATGCACCGATATTTTGCACAGGAGCAGCACCTACTGTTCCTGGAATTAATGATAAATTTTCTAATCCATAGCAACCATTTATAAGCGTCCATTGTACAAAGTTATGCCAATTTTCTCCAGCATTGCTTTCTACAATTGAGTGCTGGTCATTGCTAGTTATGATCTTTTTGCCTTTTATATTGATAGAAATTACTACAGCATTTATGTATCCACAAAAGATAGAATTGCTGCCCGCTCCTAACACTATTACTTGAAGTTGTTTCTTGTTAGCAAACTTTAGAGCTTGTTGTAATTGCTCTATGGTAGATATAACAATATGATACTTAGCAATAGAATGAATTTTAAACGTATGAAAGTTTGTAAGAGAAAAATCTTTTCTAGGGGTTATTTGATGTTTTGTAGTCATTAATGTTTTGGTTGAAATTAAATACGGTAATTATTCTACATTAGCTAATAGCTTACGTACTTTATTGAGATCTTCATGAGTATCGACCCCTATGCTTATACCATCATTGAATAGTGCGGTATATATATTATAACCGTTTGCTAGCAATCTTAATTGTTCCAAGCCTTCAATTTTTTCTAATTGATTTTGCTCCATTGTGACAAACTTATTTAATATAGATACTTTATAAGCGTATATTCCAATATGTTTATAAATATGGTCTAACTGTTTGTTGTTATTAGTTTTATCCCAAGGTATAGGTGCTCGACTGAAATATAACGCATAGCCATTTATATCTGATACTACTTTAACTTGGTTAGGATCTTTGTAATCACTTTGATCTATTATATTGGTCTTTAATGTTGTTATTTCTGCATTATTATTTGCTAATTCATGAGCCACCTTGTTTATTGCATTTGGGTTTATCATAGGTTCATCAGCCTGAACATTTACAATAATATCTTCTCCTGATAATCCGTAGATACTACAGGCTTCCTGGATTCTTTCTGTGCCAGATGAGTGTTCACTACTAGTAAAACAGACTTTTGCTCCAAATTTAGATGCCTCTTTCATTATTACATTGCTATCTGTGGCTATTATCACTTCGTGGGCATTAGACATTAAAGCTTGGTTCCATGTTCTTTCAAGCATAGTTTTCCCATGCAAATCAATAAGAACTTTATTAGGAAGCCTAGAAGAGTTTAGTCTTGCTGGTATTATTACATAAAATTTTATACTTTTCATAAACAAGCTATTTTTTTTGCATTCGTTCATCTGTTGTAATAGAGCGTGCTTGCTCAGCAAGCATAACTGGGATACCATCTTTTATAGGAAAAGCTAAACCGCAAGGTCGACAAATTATTTCTTGCTCTTGCTGTTTGTAAATTACCTTACCCTTGCAGTTTGGGCAAGCAAGAATATCAAATATATTATGATCAATCATAAAAGCTACCTTGTAGAGACACGCAACAGTTAGAATATTAGTTTTCAGTAAGTGATTATAACTTTTTAGCAAGGCTGTATTTTGCAGGTTTAGTGTTAGCTAACTCAAAAATATTAATGCAGGATAAAAGCCTTGGAAGATTTGTCGCTTCATAAGGCTATTAAAAATACTTGCTTTATAGTTAAAACACCTTGAACTAAGACTTTTTATTTAACCTCGATTAAAACCTAATTATTGATTAAAATAAATTAAATCGTTGCTGTAATCTAAACATTAAATTAGTAAAAAAATTATCTGTAGAAGATGATACAGCAATTCCTAGTTTTTGTGGTAATGTTTTTTTAATTTCAAATTGTACCTGAAAAATATCCATATTATTGGCTTTTTCATACAAATATTCATCGCTAGTGCTAATACTATCAATTAAATTTTTCTCTATAGCTTTTATTCCTAACCATATTTCACCTGTAGCTACTTTTTCTATATCTAAATCTTTTCTTTGTTCGCTTACAAAGTTTTTAAATAATTGGTGTATTTCTTGAATATCTTCAATAAATTTATTTCTACCTTGTTCTGTATTTTTGCCTACAACGGTTAGCGTTCTTTTAAACTCTCCAGATGTATGCATTTCTATATCTACATTGTTCTTAGTTAATAATTTATTAATATTAGGTAATGTTGCTACGACTCCTATAGATCCAATAATAGAAAAAGGTGCAGCTACTATATTATCAGTAGCACAAGCCATTAGGTAACCACCACTACCAGCTACTTTATCGATTAAAGATGTAGTGTGTATTTTAGCATCTTGCAATCTTTTTAATTGTGATGCAGCTAAGCCATAATTGTTTACCATACCACCAGCGCTTTCTAGTCTTATTGCTACGGAATCTTTTTTAGGGTTAGCTATAGATATAATAGCAGTTATTTCTTCTCTAAGAGATTCTACCGCTGATGCTTTTATATCTCCTTTGAAGTCAATTACAAATAATCTAGATGTTTTTTTAGATGCTTGTTTTTGCTTATCTTTTTCAGCTTTTTTTCTGTTCTTTAGTGTTTCTTTAAGCTCTGATTTATTAAGTATAGCTTCTTCCAATGCTTGTTTAAGTTCATTGAAATGTTTATTTAAAGGTTTTATTAGTAAACTGCCTTTAGAGTTTGAGCCAAGACTTCTTTTATTAGAAGCTAGAATTGCTGATATAAACAGCCCAACTCCTCCAGTAATTATGATGGTCTTTATGAGAAACACAATAATATCTATAATATGATCCATTCTTTGTATCCTAATATTAATTATAAATTATAAATTACTTATTATATACCCATTGCTGATAAAGATACAGAAATTAAATAAGTGATTTTTGATTGCTAAATAATTAGTCTGCAGTTATAACCCATCTGAAGATGTTTAGATTGATTAAAACTCAAGCACCACTTCCAGAAAATGCATGTTATATAGCTATATAATAATAAGGTGTTAGCAGCTATTATGTGTATCTACTAGCTTCAACTTGAAGTATATAATAAAATAGGTATAATCAATTACTTTAGATCATTTATAAAATCTAGTTACTATTTAAAGGAATTCATTATGACTAAAGTTACCATAAATACAAATAAAGGAAGTGTAAAATTACTTCTTAATGATGAAAAAGCTCCTATTACGGTAAAAAACTTTATTTCTTACGTAGAAAAAGGCCATTACAATAATACTTTGTTTCATCGAGTGATTAATGACTTTATGATTCAAGGTGGTGGTTTAACAACAGATATGCAAACCAAAGGATGTGATGATCCAATACAAAATGAAGCAGATAATGGCTTGAAAAATAATATAGGTACCATCGCTATGGCTCGTACTGGGGATCCTCACTCTGCTACTTCACAATTTTTTATAAATGTAGCAGACAACCATTTTTTAAATTTTTCTGCTAAAAATATGTCAGGTTGGGGATATTGCGTTTTTGGCGAAGTTACAGAAGGTATGGATATAGTTAATAACATTAAAAAAGTAGATACCACAACTCATATTAGCGGTCATCAGGACGTCCCTGTAGATAACATAGTGATAAACTCTATTACTATAGGCTAGATGTATAAAAACATGGCTATAAAATTTATTTCAGATATACATTTATCTCCAGAGCGTAAAGGTATTACTCAAAGTTTTATTCATTATATGAAAAATAGAGCTTTGGCGGCAGATGCTTTATATATTCTAGGAGATTTTTTCCATATTTGGATAGGCGACGATGCCATGGAAGAATGGCATTATAATATTACAAAGTTGCTAAGAGAATACGTATGTACAGGCAGGAGCCTATATGTAATGTCTGGTAATCATGATTTTTGTTATGGGAAAAAATTTATTGAAGAAACAGGCTGCTACTTATTAGAAGAGCCCCATGTTTTATGCTATCAAGGTCAGCAAATTTTACTTATTCATGGCGATATGCTTTGCACTGAAGATAAAAGCTACCAAAGGTACAAAAAAATTATAAGAAATAAGTTGGTGATTAAATTATTATTAGCATTGCCATTATCCTGTAGAAATAAATTAGCTAACTCAATAAGCAAAAAAAGTAAATTTCAAGATAACAATAAACAAACAATAAATGATTTACTAAATATTCCAGATAGCGAAGTTATTAAACTGATGAACCAATACCAAGTTACCACGTTAATACATGGACACACTCATAGGCCAAATAAACATAATATTGCTTTAGATCATAATAAAATTGGAACAAGGTACGTTCTAGGTGACTGGAGTAATTATGGATGGGATATAACTATAGAAGATAACCAAATTGAGTTACAAAAGTTTGATTTATATCAACCAAAAATAGAAAGTCTAGGGTGAGAATGCTTAGATTTATTTGTTAGTTATATTGATAAAACTAGAAAACCGACGATATTCCTTATAAATAAAAACATAATAAATTTAAGGAATTATATGAATATACCTAATGGTTCTGTGCCTCCTGTTAATGAGAACAATTCTAAAGATAGATTAACCAACGACTCTTCTGCTTTTGGTCGTGGTGTCAATGTTAGAGAAAGAAAGAATAGTTGTAATTCAGGTACAACTCCACAGTTATCAAATAAAAAAATAACCTCACGAGAAGCTGATACAATTCCTTCAGCAGAGAGTTATGTAAGTAATAAGAATACTGTAGTAGGTGCAGATAATTCAGAAGAGCATATTTATGACGAAGTGCCAGATGATAGTGACGATTTCTATGTAAGCTCTGTAGAAGATGCAACAAGTACACCTAATAGCAGAGATGTTAGTATATACGATGATAATACTGTAGTTGGAGAGGAATCAATTTATGAAAGCTTTAGTGCAGATGGTACTCCTTTAGCTGATTCTACACGTCCAGATTTAGGACCACTCCCTCCAACACCTTCTAGCCAAGATTCAGTAGCTACAACAGAAGAAGATAAAAACACTTTGCTTCAAAAAGTAAAGGACGTTGCTTCTACAGTACATAAATGGATTGATAACAACAGGAAGTTATCTCTTGCTATTGCACTAGGGGTAGTAGCGGCAATCGGTTTCGCTACTGGTGGAGCCGGAGTTGCTGTCGGACTAGTGGCATGTATATGCATAATATCTCTATCGCTTGTGCATGCGTTAGAGACACCCAATGCAGAATCTCCAGAACCTAACCCATCACCCTTACCATCACCCTTACCATCTCCTGCAACAAATCCTAGGGCAAATCCTGGAGCAAACGCTGCGACAAATGCTGCGACAAATGCTGCGACAAATGCAGAAACAAATGCAGGAACAAATGCAGGAACAAATGCTAGAACAGCGGATGCTACGCATAGTATATCGGATAGTAGTAATGATTTTATTACAGAGTTATCTAAAGCAGTAACCTCAAACCCTGAATATGAAGCTATAATATCATCAGTTGCACCAGGAGTAATAAATGGTGCTCATAGTTTTGCAGGTGATAATACTAGTCTTAATGTTAATGATTTATTAAGACAAACAATAAAGGACTGTAACTTCGGTATAGAAGAAGTAAATAAAATGATCGATGATATAGACTCAAAAAACGATAGTGAAGCATTGAATGGTTTAGTAAATAGGGCAGATCTATCTAGAGCTGATGTATCTAACGTGGAAGAGATATATATAAATATTCGAGATGTTTTGGTTGAATATAAGCAAGAAAAATTATCTGAATATAAGGAGTTAGATATTAGTACATATTCTCAACATCAACGTATGATAAGTGCTCCTTATTTAGCACAAATGAATGCTTTAAATATTGAATTTAAAGGTTTATTAAAACATGAGATAGATGATATAAGAGCCGTCTGTAATTATAATGCTGATAATATTTTACAAAATAACGATGGTATATCAGCTAAAAAGTTTAAAGACTTATTGTTATCAAAAGTAACAGATGACGCTAGAAGAGGCAACCTTAATCCAGCAGCTCTTGATGCAGTTATTAAAAAATTTACTGAAAATAAATTTTTTAAATAGCTCTATATCTTAGTTAGGGCATTAAATTATACTTTGATTTTTTAATGTCCTTACATGATTCTAAAGCATTAACTATAAAATAATGCTGTTAATCTAAAACAATATAGATTTTTACCCTTCCATATTTTTTTGCTTTGCTGATTGAAATGTCAATAACACTTACTTTATAGTCATTTTCTAACATTATTAACCACTTTAATACTTTTTGATATGCAATATCATCACTTGATACAGCAATAAGGTTTTCTTTTATTTCTATTTTAGACAGTTGAATGTTTTGCTTAAAAGCAGTGTTTTTTATTAATGAAATTTTTTCATTAATATTCTTAGGTTTGTTTCCTGAATGAAGTTCTCTGTATATTTTTTGAGAATTATTCTGTATACTATTTAGGCTTTCTAACTGTAATAATAAGGATTTTTGGTTATAATCTCGCCAAGAATGGATAGGAGATAGAATACCAAAATATAATACAGTAGCAGATAAAAATATTGTAAAACTAGCTAAAAAAATTTTTTCTTTATCTGATTTTACAATAAACCACGCATTTATTTTACTAAAATAGTCTTTTGCAAAGTATACTATCCCCTTAATAATATTATTTTTAATTATAGTTTTCATGCTTTTTTACCTACTAATAGAGATTTTGTTTTATCTTTAGTATATTCCTGAACGTCTAGATTATATTTATCAAGAATAGATTTTAATTTATTTACTTCTTGTATATCCCCACCACTAAATTCTAATTTTATTTTTTTAGAGTTAGAAGAATAATCTATTTTTTCAAGTAGTGATTGTAATTTAGCTTCTTCAATAGCAGCTGATAAGCGATACCAAACAAATAAAAAGGTATTGTCAGTAGTTCCTTGGTCAAAGCCCTTCATTCTATTTTTTAGCATTTTTTGCACATCAAATTTATAGTCTTTTTTTTGTAAGGCACGAATTGCCTGTTGATCTTTAGGAAATATTGCAATATATTTTTCTGTGTTTATTTTCCAAAGATCATTTTTTTTCTGTAAATAGCTAAATCCTAAGCCTGTAGAGATTAAAATATCAATAACAAATAAACAACACAAGGCAATAGCAATTGGCTTCCATTTATGAATAAGTTTGCCGATTTTTCTTTTGCAAGCATAGGCTCCTTGTCTTAAGTCAACTATGGAGTTGTTTTTTAATTTTTTCTTATAAGTTTCACTTATATAATCTAAAATAGTACAATCTAATTTGATTGTATCTATAGATAACTTGTTTTGCACTGCGTTAGTTATTAAGCTTATATCTTTTTGGCATGTTTCAGTCGTATATTTTAAAATAACATTATTAACGTCTTCTGTGGTTTTAATATTATCAAAATAATTGATTATTGTTTCATGACTTGCAACTATACCTTGGTCATCTTTATTAACTATAATTAACGATGATTTATCTAAAAATAAACTAATACTGTTTTTTTCTGTATGGTATAGCTGAGCTTCTGCTATTAAGCTATCTAGAGGAATTAAATATTGATTAAATAAAGCTATTATGTCTTTAATTAAGTTATTTTTAATGGCACATACGCTTATATGTCCAGATATGTTGTTAAGTGCAGAATGTTGAATATGCATTTCTTCAATATTGTCTGCAAGGTATTCTTCTACAAGATACGGTAAAGTAGAAGATAGATATTTTCTATGCTTTTCGTTTGTTGCTATGTTTTTATATAACACCATAGTACTAGGTAGCGCTAATACTACTGTATAATTACTGTTACCATTAGATGTTAATGATTTATAATAGCTAGTAAAATCTTCGATTTTTCCAGTAGTTTCAACTTGTTTGTCTTTTTTACCGTTGCCAATTATGCACCACTGTAGATTTGTGTTTTTATCTAAATAATAACTGGTTTCAGGTGTTCTGATTATAATAGTATTCATTGTTTATTCGCAAAATTTTCTGTATCAATAGCTTGCCACTGATAATTAGGACCAAGTTCCCGAGCAATTACTTTAGGTTTAGCATGTTTTGAATAAAAAATATCTGATTTAATAAAAAAACTAAATCCATTATTCTTCGATGTAATATGCAGTGAAATAAAATTAGAATTAAACCCTATGGGTAATTTTTTTAAGTTATCTATTGTATCATAATTGTTATAATCCATAAATAATTTAGTTATATCTTGCCAATTTTTGTAATTTTTATTTGAAGTACTTTTTAGATCGCTAATATTTATTCCAAATAAATTATCTATAGATCTAAGAATTATTTGATTGGCTGTATTTAAATTTAATTTCGCCTCAGCTGGTAACACAGTAATTAGTGTTGATAATTTTTGTTTATCTTCTATAGATATATCTTCTAGTAAATTGATACATGAAGTAGTAAATACCTTTTTGAGATTATATTTATTTTCATCGTTAGTATCATTTTTGCTAGAAAGATAGTGCTTTGAAGGATTTTTATTATTAATAATATCATTTAATTGATCAGCAATTTGTATATTTAACGAAGATAAAGACAGCATTTGCTGCAAAATATTAAGCATAGTTTGATGCTGATTAAATTTTTCTGTATTATCTACAGATTTAGGTTCAATAAGCCAGCTTAAATTAAACAAGGAATTTTGATCTACCGCCTTAATAGTTACCTCTCCATTAGATATTTTATATGGAAATTGATTAAGATCATTTATATTTATAGAATCTACTTTTTTAATGTTAGACCCTAGATACTCTAAAGAATATCTTTCTATAGCAAATACATTTTGTTTTGCCTGCACTCTATTTATGAACATAGTTGCTTTTTTGTTATTAGTATGAATTTCATACGCTATTGTGCTAATAGTAGCTACTACAATAGAAAATATTGCAAGAATAGAAATAAGAACTACGCCCTTTTGACGAGATCTACCAGCTCCTTTAATCATAACAGCTTTATTTTTCATGTTGGTATTCATTTTTATTCTCCTTTCTGAATAACCCCTTTATTGACCTAAGGTTTTAAAATCGTCGTTATCTAAACACGCAGGAAGAGGGAGTAAAACTAAGGATGAACCATTGCTTTCTGTTACTATTTTAATTTCAATAGCTTTAGGTATTAAAGGGTATTGTTTGGTTTTAGTTTTATTGTTTGTAGAACTAGACAATAAGGACCCTTTAGAATTATTAGTATCAACAGGCCATTTTTTATGCCATTTGCTATTTTCATCAAAAAATCTTACTTCAAAATTAGTTACTCCCGATAATATTATTTGTTTATACCGAGTAAATTTTTCACTTTGTGGTTTATCAACCCAAAAATACCGGATAAGATTATTTTTTTCTAGAGAATAAGCGACTAATAAATAATCATTGGTATTTTCTTTTAAAATACTTTGTTTGCCATGACGTAAGAATTTTATTTTATAGCCATCATTACTTGGTGACTTAAATACATTTTGATAATATTTATTTGTTTTTAACCCAGCCCCTGTTACTTGTAAAAAATCTTTTTCAAGTATAAGCTCGGCATTAATGTTTTCATTTAGAGAATGAAACTCACTTTCTACAGTATTTTTAATATTAGATGATGAATTAAGTATTTTATATGCTGCAAAGCTTATCATCATAAAAATTGTAATGGCTATCAATAGCTCTATAAGCATGGATCCTAACTGTCGTGACATCATCTTATTTTACCTTGCGCAAGTAAGTATCTAAGACATAAATATTAGGGGTATTTGCGTCAGGTAACTTGCTACCTTCAAAAACCTCTATAATTACTTTTCTAATATTTGGTCTATTTGTTTCTTCAAATCTTTCTTTAATAACCCATTCATGCCCTGCATAATTTTGCACTTGGGGGTACGTAGCAGCTCCAGAGTATTTATCTCTAATATGCAAATTAATTATGTAGTTATCTGCAATTTGAGCGGCTAAAACTTTACGCTTTATTCTATCGGTATTTTTAATTGACATTTGCCCACGGTACATAACAACCGAAACTAAAATGCTAAATACTAATAAAGCTATTAAGACCTCAAACAGAGTAAATCCTTTGCTCTTTATCAATTTACTACTGCTGAATTTGTACATCACTTACACCATTAGTTAATATAGTTATAGATAAATCAGGCTCTTTGGTAATCAAGCATTTAAATGGAGTAATGGTTGAATCAGGGTAGAAAATAATATGAGGATAATCAAAGTTATTATTGTTATCTGTATTATTCATTAATTCGATTCTATAATTTTCTTCTCCTATTTGATGATAAGAATAAGGAGATTTTTTTAATACTTTCCATAGTGCTTTTTCATGGTCTAGTTCCCACCAAAAATACCCATCAGTGGCTATTGAAAGGCCATAAGCATTATTTTTTAACAGTGCAATACTTCTGAGGTTGTTGCACAGCCTTACTAAAGTTAGAGACTCTGAATTAATATTTTTCTTTTGAAAATTTTCTGGAGAAAATTTGTAAAATGCCAAACCCGTTAAAATGCTAATTATTAAAATTACAACCAAAAGCTCTATTAGAGTCAAGCCTTGATTTTTTTTATGGGATGCACTTTTATTTATAAAAAACATATAATATTTTGTTACTATTTAAGTAAATTATTGTTCTGAATCTTCTGCTTCTTGATCCCAATTACCTATGATATTTTCATCGCTGTCGTTTGTTTTATTTTCAATATAACAATAAATATCATAGCTTCCATGCTCTCCTGGAGAAACATAATAATATTCATTTCCCCATGGATCTTTAGGAACTTTATTTAAATATCCGCGCCACCTTTTAGGAATTGGGTCTAAATTAGGTTTAGTTACTAAAGCCTGTAATCCTTGGTCTTGTGTAGGATATAAGTCGTTATCAAACTTATATAACTCTAGTGCTTCTGAGATTGCATTTATATTCGCTTTAGCTACAGAAACACGGGCTTGAGCGGGTCTATCAAGCACCTTTGGTACTATCAAAGATGCCAACACCCCAATGATAACAACAACAATCATTATTTCTATTAAAGTAAATCCTTCGACTCTTTTTGAGCGCATTTAGTTTCCTCTTGTAAAAATTAATAGTTTATCCTATTAGGTCGTTCATATTAAAAATAGGAAGAAGTATTGCTAGAACAATCGTCATTACCATCCCACCCATAAATATCAGCATAATTGGTTCTAATAATGTTAATAATATATTTATAGAAGATTCTAATTCTTGATTTTGGCTTTCAGAAACTTTGGCTAGCATGTTGTCTAGTTCACCGGTAGCTTCTCCACAAGCTACCATGTGTATCATAAGTGGAGGGAAAAACTTAGCTTCTGCTAAAGCTTTATGTAAGCTAGTTCCCTCGCGGACACTTTTAGTTGAATTAACAACTGCTTCTTTAATAATATTATTATTTATTACCTGAGCAGATATATCAATTGCATCTACTAATGGGACCCCGCTTTGCACTAATAAACTTAATGTTCCCGAAAATTTTTCAGCATTAGCTACCAACGAAAATCTTCCAATAATTGGCATTTTAATAATCAGTTTGTGCCAAAACCTTTTGATTTTATTTTTTTGTAAAAGTTTCCTAATTAAAAAAATAGAACCGAATATAAATAAAATAATGAAATGCCAATATTTTTGTATTCCATCGCTGATACTAACAATCAATTTGGTAATAGTTGGTAATGGTTGTCCTGAACTGCTAAATACTGATATTATATCTGGCACTACAGATCCTAGTAAAAAGCCTAATATGCATAAAGAAACTACCGTTAAAATAACAGGGTAAATCATTGCTTGTTGAACTTTTTGGGTGTTTTTCATTCTAGTTTCAGTATGTTCAGCTAGCTTTAATAATACTTTATCTAAATGCCCAGAATGTTCACCTGCTGCAACAGTAGCACGGTACATATCAGGAAATATTTCAGGAAATTCTTCTAGGCTTGAATGCAAATTAAAGCCTTCTAAAATTTTAGATCTGATGGCTAATAAAACATTTTTTATTTTACGTTTTTGCTGTTGTTCAGCAATAGCTAACAAAGATTCCTCGATAGGCATTGCAGAATTAACTAATGTTGCAAGCTGTCTAGTTATAGTCGCTAATTCTAAAGTTGATATTCTAGGTTTAAAGAATGAATATCCTTTATAATTAGTGCTATTTTTTCCTGTAAAAAGGGAAACTTTTACAGGCATTAGGCCCATGTCTTTGAGACTTTGTCTAGTTTGTTTTGCGCTATCGGCTTCTATATTTCCTACTTTTTTGTTTCCTTTGGAATCTAAGGCTATATATTCAAATGATGCCATTTTTTTGCCTACTATTATAATAAAAAACCACAAAGAAACATATTTGTTTCTATAAAAGGTTAAAAAATTAAAGATTTACTCTTTGTGGGTAACTCGAAGGACTTCTTCTAAAGTGGTATCGCCATTTAGTACTTTTTGATAGCCATCATACTGTATATTATCATGAGATGCATGAGCATAATCTGCAATTTTTTGTTCGCTGGCATCTTCATGGATCATTCTTCGAATTTTATCATCTATTTTTAGTACTTCGTAAATTCCTGTTCTGTTGCGATATCCACTAAAGTTACACTCTTGACAACCTATAGCATGATATAATTTTATGTTGTTATCATCTAAGGGAATACCAAGTTGTTTTTTTTCTACTTGGTCTGGGTTGTATGCCTTTTTGCATAAAGGGCATAACAATCGAATTAATCTTTGTGATACTACTCCGAGTAAGCTAGATGCAAGTAAAAATGTTTCTATGCCCATATCTCGCAATCTTGTTATTGCTCCTATTGCAGTATTAGTGTGCAATGTTGACAAAACTAAGTGACCAGTCAAACTAGCCTGAACAGCTATTTCTGCGGTTTCTGAGTCTCTAATTTCTCCTACCATAACTACGTCTGGATCTTGCCTTAATATAGCCCGTAATCCTCTTGCAAAAGTCATATCAACTTTAGGGTTTACCTGAGTTTGACCTATACCTTCAAGATTATATTCGATTGGATCTTCTATGGTAAGAATGTTTCTCGATACTGAATTTAGCTGTTCTAAACTTGCGTATAATGTAGTAGTTTTTCCGGATCCTGTTGGGCCTGTTACTAAAATAATTCCATAACTTTTTGCTAGAAGGTTTTCTGTTTTTTGTTTTATTTGTTTTGTCATGCCTAGGTGGTTTAAATCTAATTTACCGGCAGTTTTATCTAAAAGTCTTAAAACTACTCTTTCGCCATTACTAGATGGCAAAGTAGAAACCCTTACATCTACTTCTCTTCCAGCTACTTTAATAGATATTCTGCCATCTTGCGGAATCCGTTTTTCGGCTATATCTAGTTTTGCCATTACTTTGATTCTAGATACTAGCAAAGAAGCTATAGATCTTTGCAATGTCAAAATTTCTTTTAAAACACCGTCTACACGAATTCTTACTACAAGACTAGATTCATAAGATTCTATATGGATATCAGATGCGCTCTGTTTTATAGCTTCAGTTAATAAAGCATTAATTAGCTTGATAACAGGAGCATCATCATTTTTTTCTAAAAGGTCTTCTGTTGCTGGAACTGCATCTGCTAAAGTAGACGCACTAAATTCATCGCTCATTCCAGCTGCATGTATTAACGCATCAGAGCTATTATTTTGGTAAAAATCTTCTAATTTTATTTTTAATTCTTGTTGTGGTAATTTTTTTAATTTTAGGCTTTTACCAGCAAAACGCTCTATTTCTGCTATAACTCCCAAACTAGGAAAAGAATGAAAGTATATTATAGAATCTTTATTGTTGTCTATTAAAATAGCGCCATATTTTTTAGCAAAAGAAAATGACAATTTTTTATAGCTAATATCGTCCGCTGTATTATTTGATTTTTCCTGCAAAACATACTCCCGCATATGCAAATTTATATTTTTTGTATAACATATTTTATCTATAAAATAATTACATAGCTTAAACTATAAAGCACGTAATAACTAATAAGTTAGCTTTTTTATCGCTTGCTACTGATTTTAAAGGTGCATAGTTTGAATTATATCTTATTTATGCATAAATAAACATCTAAACTTTAATATAATCACCTAGTTATTTTAGGAAAAGGCTTTATATTGCTGCCAGATTTTATTGGCTTTTTACTCGATTCTCTTTGTTCAAGCTCATCAATTCGCACTATAGATGTTATAGGAATATAACTTCGTTTTATACCCGTAAAATCTTTTTTAGCTTTATTATTAATGCTATCGTCGCTAGCTTCAACAATAAAACTCTCAACTTCTAAAAATCCCCAAAGCTCGCTTTGAAAAACTTGATTAGCATAAATTTCTATAATTTCAGTTCCACATTTGAAAATAATGCGAAAAGTAGGATTCTTTATCATGAATCATCCAGAAACCACTTCACAGTAGAGTGATTGATAACAAATTACAACGGCTGCTTTATTGATATGAGCAAACATTAAAACCAATAATTTAATAAAATTCTTGTATACAGCAAAATAGTAAAATGCTGTTAATAAGAAACGTTTACATTCTCACTATGCATAGTGTATATAAAAATATATTGTTTTTTTATGGTATCATAAATATAAACTCAAAACAAATAAAATAGTGTATATCCTAATAGCGAAGCCTAAAAAGCATATATCATTATTTAAAATAATTTACCGCAATAGAAAAATTATCATACGAAATAATAAAATATTCTACGAGATATAGATTTTCATGGGCAAGCAATCTTGCTATTAACAACTTTCATCATTATTGTAAAACTAAGGTTTTAGGGTGCAAAGAAAAAGATAAAAAACAAAGAAACTACTTGGATTTGGGTTGCCGATATTCCCTTAGTAAAAAAATGTTTTTGAGGTTATACGTGGTGGATGTTCTTGCCATAAAATTAAACATTTAATACATTAAAAAACCAAGGCTATAATTTCGAGCATAATTTTAGTCTTGAAAAAATAGTTAATCTTTTATTAAAAAGTAACCTTTTTTCAATATTTTGCTTGATCGGGAGTTGCTAATGATCCATTGACTTTAATAAAAACAAAATATACAATGAGCAGGCTAAAATTTATCGAAGCTATTACAAGATGCATATCACTTCAGTAGCGTGTCTAAAAGGTTGGATTCATAAAATAAAATCCTTATATTTATAAGGATGTAAAATATCCTATCAACATATTAGATAATCACCAAATAAACTTTAGTTATCTCGATAAAAATATAATTTACCAAATTAAAATAAATATTATCAAGTAGAAGGTGTATATACACTTATATATTAAAAATAATTTTATCTTCTATTTATTACTCATTAAAATGGTTTAATATGAAAAATAATAAACATTGGCTCAAACCTCTTTTGCTAACTAATTTTTTGAAAATAGCTACTTTTACTATTATACTTTTTAGTAATATAGTTAGTGCAAATTGTAATTTCCAGCTATCAGGGAAATCCCTTATTGTTAAACAACAATATGAAAATGGCATTTGTCCTAAATGCAATATACCACTAAATTCAGGTAATTCATCGGGGCTAGTTGTATATGATTGTGGCCATTTAGAACATGAACAATGTACAAATGATAAAAAAGAGTGTATCACTTGTTTAGAACTTGCAAAAACTGCACCTTGTTACGCTGCTTTTCCTAAATATAACTCAAAAACAATAAAAGAAGAGAGGTATAAACGTTTACCACTTTATACAGCCGAGCCGTTTAATTATGGCAATTGTTATGTATGCAATAATTCATTAATAAAGGATAACGAAAACAGTACAGCTTGCGCGAATTATTCTTGTGATCATATAGAGCATATAGAGTGCATGTCTAAAAACCAATGTAAGTTTTGTACTGAAAAAGTATCTAATAGACCACCAGGCTATTTTTTAAATAATATAAATATATGTAAGCATGATTCTGCTATATATGAGAAGTTTATATCCGAGGAGTTAGTGTATGATAGCTCTGAAAACTTAGACTTCGATACTGCAGCTCAACAACAAAAACTAAATCCTAAATATGCACCTACTACATATAAAATATATAAAAATTCCGATGAATTATTTATGGAAGGTTTGTGCTACATATGTAGTAATGAACTTTGTACAAAATTTATGACTAAAACAGAGATTGATGAAGATAAGACTCCTTGTATCCCTCTTCTAGCTTTACTACAAAATAATCCTAAAACTTTTTTTCAAGATAATCTAGAGCTACTTAAAAAGATAGTAGTTAATCAGTTTAAACATAAGTTGTCTTTAGCAAATTCTAGTTTTTACAAAGCTAATGATAGTAAAATAATGCTTTTAAAGGATAAGGGTGCATCTAGACTATATTATGAATATTGCGCTAATACTATAAATAGAGGAAAAACAGCTGCAGAGTGTTTAGCAAACTTTATATATGAGATAAGAATTGATGCAATTACGCATATATTGGAAAATAGTGAGCTGTTTTTAGCAGATAACTATAAATATATCTATAAGAATATGTTTAATAAAGATACTGATCTTTATATTTCCGGCTATAGCTTTCATAAAAATAAAATAGAATTTAACAGCAACATTGGCGATGTATGCAATCTTCCACTAGATGAAATTATTAATATTAAAAATAGAACAATTAATTTTGATAAATTAAGGGATTTACTTGGCGTTAAACTTTATGGCGACTTAATTAAAGGAGAGCTCAATGACTGTCATAGTTGTGCAGATAACTCTATGGGGTTAGCTTGGCTAAAAAAGGTTAATATATTTATAAAAAAATTTAATGAGCTATGGGGTGGAGATATACCTGAAGATAAACAGCCCAAGGGAATTTTAGATTTATCTTATTACTGTATTTAAATAATAATTAACTAAATATACACCTTATGCTTGAAGATACGTCTTTTCAGTAAGTGATTATAAGTTTTTAGCTAAGGTAGTGTTTAGTGTCGACTAAATCAAGAAATACTAACGCAGGATAAAAGCTTAGAAGCCT
>CAKNAD010000019.1 GCA_929200515.1 Candidatus Gorgonimonas leptogorgiae
TTGTATTTTCATGCAAACATTATACTATTTTTGTAGAGTAAAAACAAGACTTTTATGCCTTATATCTCGCAACTAAAGGAGCGAGTTTTACGGCACTATTTGATAAAAAAAACATTATACACATGGCAGATGAAAATGCTATATTTAAGAAATAAATAGATGAAATTTTAAAAACAAGGCTGCAGAAGTGCAATTAAATTTCATGACACTTTAACAATGAGGCTAATCTTTTAAATTGCTCTTACATCACTGTGCCCTTTGGGCTTTTACAAAATATTGTTAGTTTAACCAACTAAAAATCAGCTACAGAAATACATAGCTTAAAAAAAAGATGCATACATATACACCTTCTACTTTAAGAAAGGAATATTCATACTAAACATTAAATACTACATATTTTCTTTATTTTAAGATAATTATTACTTTTCACTTATTGTTCAAATACGCTTTTTGTTTCTGTTACAATATAATTGGCTCCTACGATTGTATTGCAATCTTCTAATACCCTATTAAATATAACCTCAAGCACCTTTCGCGTGGGTATTTTTTTGGCTACTGATACACTATAGATATAGGTCATCATGTTTTTAGCAAACCCATCTACAGTAATATCAAAAGCCCTTTGATCATTACTAGTGCTAAATATATTATTATATATATTCATATTATTACCTTTTAATTTTTATGAGCTAAGTTAGTCAAACTATTTTTATTGTTATTTATAATGACACATGATAAACAAATAATTTTTGTCTTTGCAGTTAAACTGATATACTTTATTTACTAGAATAATTAAATCAAAAAATACAACTCAATACTAACTTCTAAATCTATAAGCTTTTAAATATTTTGTCAATGGTTTAATTACAAATTATTTTCACTAGTTATTCTAAGCAAAAACCTATGCATCTTTTACATATAAACTATACAAGTGGCAACATATGCTAAAAATAGCACATTTACAAAATCAGATTAAATCAGCTATTAAATATGACTTAGAAGACGACCCTTACGCTAAACTAAGATTTTCAGCAATAGCTAAACAGCAACTAGCTGAAATAAATAATTTGCCACTTCAAAATAGACATAAAGCTCTCACAAACCTAAAAAAGCAAATTGATGAACGCTATTTAGAAGAAATTCCACTAATAATTGCTAACTTACCAAATAAAAATACTAGAGAACGGCAACAAGCATATTATGGAATAATGTTATTATGCTTAGACGATAGTTTAACAATTAATGACAGCCAGCAACTTAATGCAGAGCAATTAGCTATATACGCTATTAATATTGATGAGCTTATTGAAAATAACAAGATTAAACAAATACAACATGAAGATGCTCAAAACCAAATAAATATTCAGTTGCTAGCTTTCTTGATTAATAACAACTTTGATTCTCAATTAGCACAAGAAATAGTAGCTAATATACAGCTTATACTTGATAACAAGAAATTATAATAGCATTACTAATGCAGTGAAAGACTAGGGGTTAAAACTGTTATCTATCACACAGTTGTTTCAGGTATGCTAACTTCGGCAACAGCAATATTACTTTCAGGTTGTTTATCAATAACCTTTATTTGTTGTAATAGCTCTATATAGCCTTCAGAATCATAGCTAGGCTTTGCTTCGTTTTCAACCTTGATTTTTTTCTCTGAGCAAGAATGAGCACTATACATGATAGAACAAAAAATAAATGAAGAAGCTGCTACCCCCGTGCTACACATAGCGCTACCAAAAACACCAATGCCACATTTTGAGCCAGCAACATGACTCAAAAAACCTAATACTGTAGGAGTAGGTAATGCATATAAAGAATAACGACCAAATTTTGCACACTTAGTACCTTGAGATTGTTGCTTACTGTTTTCTGCTGGTGTTACAATAGGTTTAGCCTTTACAGCAACAGAAGTAACTTGTGATTCTAGCATAACACTTCCTTGTATACACAGTTAGAACGTATCTTTTATCGATTAAAGATTAAATAAAAATGGCAACTTATTTATAAATAAATTGTAACTAATTGTAGCTTAATCTATATTAATTTAAAAATATTTTTACTGGGTAAACACATGAAAAGACATAAAGTAGCTATTTATCGTTTATGGGCATTTACTTGGCCAGCTATGTTAGCTAATATCTGCGTTCCGCTTTCAGGCGTTATCGATG
Organism: Candidatus Gorgonimonas leptogorgiae; assembly: GCA_929200515.1. Taxonomy (GTDB): domain Bacteria; phylum Pseudomonadota; class Gammaproteobacteria; order Pseudomonadales; family Endozoicomonadaceae; genus CAKMZJ01. Next base: position 2,175 of record CAKNAD010000019.1, read on the forward strand.
CAGCAATGCTAAGCCATTTACAAGTAGTAGATTACCTAGAAGGCATTGCTATAGGTTCGATGATGGTATCATCTGTAATCTGGTTATTTAGTTTTATTAGGTTATCTATCACCGGATTAAGCGCATCGGCTTATGGTCAGCATAACGATAAAAAAAGTGTGTTATATTTATACCAAGGCTTAATTTTTTCAGTAGTTGTTTCTCTAGTTGTATTACTTTTAAGACAATTTTTTGCTGATAGTATTTTCTATATATTGTCATCTCCAGCTACAGCATCAAGCCATGCTCAAACCTATTTTGAAATTAGAAGCTATGCTTTTCCTGGCGTTTTTATGCGACTTGCTATTATGGGCTGGTTCATTGGCATGCAACGACCTAAGTATCCTTTATTTATATTAGTAGCAACTACCTTCACTAATATATTATTTAATATTATTTTAGTGATAGGCTTTAATATGAACATAGATGGCATAGCGATAGGATCGGTAATAGCTGATTATACAGGGCTTATAGTAGCTTTAGTTATAGTTTATAAACAATTTAATTTATCCCGCTTTAAATTTTTTGCAGATGAAATATTTTCGGTAACAACATTTAGTAAATTATTAGTAGTTAATAGGCAGTTATTTTTACGCACTGCCTGTTTAATGTTTGTAAATTTTTTTTGTATTTATCAGGCAATCCGCATAGGAAGCAACGTTTTAGCCGCTAACTCATTGATGTTTAATTTAATTTTTTTAATTTCTAGCGCCTTAGATGGCTTCGCTCATACTGCTGAAGCCTTAGTTGGCAAGTCATTATCACGCAATAATTTAAGTCAATTTCGTTTGTATACTCAAATAACAGGCATATGTTCAATTATATGTTCTTTTTTTATATCAATGATACTACTACTAGGTAAGGATTACATAATACTAGCTTTAACTAGTATTCCTGAAATAGCACAAGAAATTAACCGTTATTATATCTGGTTAGTATTAATGCCAATTTTTTCTTGTTGGTGCTATTGGTTAGATGGCATATTTATAGGTGCTTTGCGTGCAGATAAAATGCAAAAAACTTTAATAATATCTGTTTTTGCTATTTTTTTGCCTAGCTGGTATGCTAGCAATAATTTACAAAATCATTCTATTTGGCTGGCATACTCAATGTTTGTTATTGCTAGGGGTGTTACTTTAGGAATAGAATTTTATAGAATAAATAAAAACAAAAAATGGGTTCTCTTTAAAATTTAATTTTTATATAAGAGCTAGCACCATATAAATTTTTATAGTTATCACGATCATAAGTTACTTCTATACCTACTATTATATTATGATGCCGTAAAGATACACTACCTAAAAAATACCAATCATTTTGTGCTTTGACATTGTTTGATATTTTATCAACAATAGAATGCGCAACACGTATATATGTATCAATGTTTGTATTTATAGTTCTTAAATATCCGGATTCAAACCCAACAGTAACGCTATATTTTTCTATAATTCTATAGCCTTTTTGCATAGTTATCACTGGTCCAACAGAAATTAAATGCAATCTATCATCATTATTTACTTCTATAGAATCGATAAGCGTATCAATATATAAGTATCTTGTTGTTAACATTAATTGTGCAATGAATAAATCAACTTCAAAACTATAATAAAAAGTATAAGCTACTCCATACATCTTAGTATTGCGTCTTTTAAAATTACTAGATGCATGCTTCGTACTATTTACAAAAATAGTACATATGCTATCTATATATTCGTATGTATCAATTTGCGATATTGCAAAGTTTCTCATTGTTTGGGAATAACTAATTATTTTATTTGAATTATTTTCTATATTAGAATTAAGATAGTTATATGTACAAGATACCAACAGCTGTCTATTATAAATATTATACTTTACACTTGCATCAAGACAGTAGTTACGCCATATATAATTAGTTTTTTTTTCCCTTCCTTCTTTAAAGTATAAATTAGCTCCACAATTGTTACGCTCCAAAGCAAAACGGTTAGAACTTTGCACTGTTGTTTTGTTTGCTGTAATAATTTCTCTAGTTATATTTGAGAGCATAATATTATTTTGCTGTTTAAGGTTATTAATTTTATATTCTCTTATGTTTGAGGTGTTATCTGAAAATAAATTTGTTACTGCTATTAGTCTACCACAGTAACATGTAACACCAATAACAATAGTAAAATATACTTTTTTTAAATCCATAAAGCAAAATAATTAATTTTTAAGTAGTTTTATATGATCTTTGATTAAAACTAAATCTGGAAAAGACGCATCTACCTTGATTAAAGATAATTGTAATTTAATTACTTTTTTATTCTGTTTAAAATATTTATTTGGCTGTGCTATAAGTATATAATAGTTGTCATCGATACTAAATTTTTGACTATATAGCACATCATCTAAACCCCCTACTGGTAATGTAATATCTTCAGCTGTTACCATATTAATTTCAACAGGAGAATCAAGCATAAAGTTTTCTCCAGATAACACAATTTTTGCTCCTTTTTGGATAAAAAAATTATCAGTATTAATTATAGGTTTCGCTAATTTTAAATCATAATTATTAAATATTATTTTTAGTACGCTTCGGTCACTAGCTGTATAATTAGTTGCATTTATAGCATAACTAGCTGCAGGTATGTTTATCTGTGTTTTGTTAACTATAAATAACTTTACGCTATTATTGTTATTATTAGCTAATAGTTTTCCAGAAATAATACCATAATTAGTTAATTGGAGCGTATCTACTGCATTATGCTCATTAGAAATATTTCCAGAAACAGACAACGCAACCATATTATTTATAGCTGTTATTTCGCCATAATTAATTATTCTACTAGTTGTCCCTATAATAGATTGAATAGGAAAGCAGCTACCTCTCGAACCGATATCAATTGCTGTACTGCCACAAATATAACCATAATTAATTATATTTCCCATAGTAATATAAGGGTTATTATCTATTGCACTGATTTTTAATCCACAGTTTTGTAGATCAGAACCAGATATTAAACGCGAAGTTTTAGCTATAACTATTCCAGAAGGCAATAATAATTTTTTATTATTGCTAAGATTTGAATGGTTTATTAGTAACGCTGTCTGCTGTACTGTATCTTCAGTGGAGCCATCTAAATCGCCACAGATAAATATACTTTGCATTCTGTGAGTATTATCAAATATAGTATTTTTTATCGATGGATCTATCACCATAGCTGGTTTATCTTTGGTTGCTTTATAGGCAAAGATTCCAAAATTGTAATCTTTATTAGCTTGTAATTTATAGGGAACTAAGCCAAGATACAACACACTACTATTTTTTATTGAATAGGATGTAACTCCATTTTGTGTTCTTTCTTGTATATCATCAATATAACCAAATACATTTTTACCACCGAGAGGCAGACCAAGTTTTTGAAAACCTGCAATGGTATCGCCGTTATTAGCATCAACAGTAATGCTATCGGTGCTACGCATAAGTGCGGGGTTAAACTGTAATCTGCCAGATGTTATCTGTTCTTTATTAGCAGATACAATTACATCATTTATAGTTAATTTTTTAAAGTTAGTTATAGACGAATAAACGTCATCGGTTATATAATCGCCAAACTGTACAAAGTTAACATTATAAGTTGTAGCTGTTATAACATTATATGCTCCACATAACAAATTTACATATAACGCAATTTTAATAAGGTAATTAGCTATATACATCAAAGAATATCATCCTACTAATTATAAAACATAAGGGTGTGGGAGTAATTAAAATAAATACCTAAAAGCAAAAGCGGCACCATATTCAAAACTATCTTTTTCAATTGTGCTATCTAAGGTAAGCTCTATAGCTGCGTGTTCATTCAAAAATAGTTTAGTTAAAATATTTAAATTAATACTATGCTTATTAGGAAGATGGCTAGTTTTTATGTGAGAGTTTATTAAATTAGAATTTGTTTGGTTAACTTTAGGTCCAGATCTAAATTGATAACTTACTCCACATCTATAATCGAAGAAAATAGTTTCATTTAAATATACTTTATTATAAATATTAAACCCTATACTAATATTTGTCAGCCTATCTGATTGCTGTACTGTTTTTACTGGATAGTTAGTATTTGGTTCATAATATGGGCCTTCATGCTCTCCTACATTAACACTTACAAGTCCAATTAATCCGGATAAATCTAAATTCAAGTTATAATAAGATGTAGTATAAACAACCCCTGCATTGAATGAATAGGCAGTAGATTTAAATTTTGGCTTTTTATTGTCTTGTATTTCAATATTATGGTTGCTAGCGTTATAAGACAAACTAGCAATGCCGTCTATAAGATTTAAATTAAATCTACTATAAATAGAAACAGACTGTGTTGTTATTATATCTTTAATTTTTGTTACATTAGTATCTTTGATATGCGTCATAAAGTTAGTATGAGCAAGTCCATAACTTACTCCTATAATATCATCATTTGCAATCTCATAGTCACAGCCTATAATAAATAAATAGTTTTTTATTTTATTCTTAAGGCTATTAGGTGCTTTTTCATTCCATGCATGATAACTAACAGATCCCCACATTTCAGCATTATTCGCATAGTCATTAACGTTAATATTAGTAGCTGATTTTTGCAGATAATAATACTTAGAATAAATATTTCTATTCATCACTCTAGCTTGAACTTGCGATGTTACACGGTCAAATATTTTCTGATTAGACAGCTGTGCTGGACTAGAGTTATCTGGCAATATAACGTCTGCATATTCTTCAGGAGATTTACTATTCTCTAAGGCATGATGAACTGTATGAGTTTTAAGAAGCGCATCATGAATTTTTTTTGTTTGTTGTTCTTTATCTGTTTGATTTTTTTTAGCAAGCATTTTTAAAGTTTTAATTTTATTGGCTATATTGGTTACTGTAATATCAGAACGAGGTAATGAGTTTATTATTTCTGGATTTTGCTCTAAATCGAAAACTTCTTTTGAAATAATATTTAATTCTAATTTATCATGAGATCCGTCAGTATCTTTTTTGACCATAACATTATATAGTATATATTCATAGTCGTTAATAACTGGTCTTATAAAAAAAAGTTTATCTTTATTACCAGAGAATGTATTAGTATATAACAAAGGAAGATCAATTATATCTTTCTCGTCAAGATTAACATCATAATACTCAAAATCAAAAACAACCTTGCTATCCGATTGAAAATCAGCATGTTCGCCTATATTAAGAATAGCATCATTAGGGTTTATGTTATCGTCTTTAAATTCAATTATTAAGCTACTTGCTTTTATATTTGTATAATTATTAACGCATACCGAATTATTTTCTGCTGGAATTTTAATTTTACCATAATTAACTACATTAAACTCTATACCATTACTAGCAAAATTTTTTTCTATTTGTATGGCGCCTTCAATTATACCTTGTTGTTGGTTGGTTAAAGTAAATTTTGTAGTAAAGTCAGTTTTTTCTCCAGATATTTTAACTGCTATATTATTAGATATTATTTGCCCGTAATTATCTAAAAATGCACTGTCGTTATCTACTTTTAGTGGAAAAAATTTGCCATGATCTCCTATATTAACAGCAATATTACCACTAATTAATCCATAATTATAAATACCACCTGATAATAAAGGCTTAGTTATTAGATTTTCATTGCCAGTAGTATGCATTGCATCGTACGTAGACTTTTCTTTATTACTAGCTATAACTAAAGCCGCTTGGGAATCGTTTTTATTACTAGCTATTAGTTTTCCGGTATTAGCAATTATTAAACCTTTAGATAAATTTAAGCTTTTGTCTATGTTACTGCTATTAGCAATTAACAGCGCAGCCTCCTGTGATGATGTAGAATCTAATACACTAGTTACAATTATATTTTTTAGGTTTATATTATTGTTAAACATTGCAACTTTATTAAAGCCATCGGGGTAACCTAAATCAAATTCAAATGCTGGGTATTTATCTTTACTAATATAGTCGAATAATCCTAATTCATATTGATGCGAATGTAACTTTTTATATGCGGTTAATCCTAAGTATAAAGTAGCATCTTTTAAGTCATATGTAGCAGCTTTTTGATTACGACTGTTTTTTATATTATCTAAATATTCAAAAGTGATTTGATTAGATAACGAAGGATCCACTAGTGATATTTCAGTATCTGCATTAATAACATCTGCTACAGTTACTATTTTCTGTATATCAATACTTTTAGTTGAAACAAAAGATCCATGCTTATTCGCTAAAACATTACTTGTAGTTATAACCTGTAGTTTTTTTATTGTTCCTTCATGTTTAATTTTAGATATTAGTTTTTTATAATATGTTGTAGATGTATGCTTATTAAACGTCATATACTCAATACTTTTATGCGCAGGAGTTAGTTTGCTAGCCTCGATAACTTTGTGTACACGGGGTGTTTCACCAGCTTTAATAATTTTATTTGGTCGAATTAATTTAGCAACTGAAGTTGATTTTGCTATTTCATGCTGTATTGCAGTTAATGGTATTATATCAGGCGCATTCTTTTCAATTTCAATAATCTTAAAACTCGCCTTAAGTTGAGTTTGTGTCTTATCGATTGCAGGATCAGCAACAATTACAAATTTTTTACCATCTTCAATAAAAGCCTGTGTACATAACATATTGCTTGGATTCTTATCAAATGTAACTGGTTCACTATCATCTTTCTGTATTAATAATTTACTAGCCTTGATTAGATTAATTTTTTGTTGTGTGCTACTACTATCTATTTTAGCGTTATCAGCTTTAGCAATTATAATTTGGGAATCTAAGTTTAACTTTGCTTCTGATGCAATGTTAATTACAGTAGTATCTTCTGGGATATCCCCAAAGTTGTCATCAAATTCAATTATTAATTTACTCTTAGCATTGCCAGTATAATCATAAACTTGTATGGCGTTATCTTCAGCAGGTATTTCAATTTTGCCACTATTAATTACATTAAAAGCAATTAGTTCATTGCCTTGTAATTTTCCTGAGATCTCACCTTCTTCATTATTATATAAGTTAAAGTAATCAGTTACATAATGCAGGTCTTCAATAATAATATCAGATGATCCAATTACTTTAAAAGCAATGCCATTATGTTTGTAAGCCTTAATTACGCCACTGTTATAGAAGTTAGATTTTTGCATTTCACCATTGTTAGGTAAAGCATTCTTACCTAGATTTTCAATTAATAGAGGAAATTTTTTATCTTCTGCTCCTATCTCAACAGCAGTTCCTGCAGTTATGCTACCATAATTATGGATGTTACCAACAATTACAGCATTTTCATCTATTATTTTTAATCCAGTTTTGTGTTCGTTAGCTTGTATTTTAGCAAATTTCGCAATAATTAAATCATTTGGTAAATATAGTATTTTACTGCCTTGAGTAGCAGAGTTTTTGATAACAACAGCATCGTTATCATCGTCATCCCAAGCAAAATCACCGTCAACCACTCCAGCAATTACTAAACCTTTAAGTCTTGCTGTAGCTAATGTGTTACTATCTCTAAATTCGGTATTGCCATGATACTCAGTAAACAGGTCTGCCAACATTCCTTGATTAAAATCGATCACTAATTTAGGTTGCTTATATATACCAAACTGTACATTTGCTTCTGGGTCGTCTGTTTGTGGATTAAGGTATATTGTGGTTAAGCCTAAGTAGATGTCATAATGAGCTGCATTCTCTGTAAGGTGTTGGATATATTGTTCATAATCAGTTGCAACTGTTAACGGTATATTTTTAGAGTAAATATAATCAAAAAAACGTTGCCATCTTTTAGATGACTTCCAAGCGTATTGTAGTCCAACTTCATAGATTAAAGATGGCCAATCAGTTAATGTATATCGAGGAATATTAGTATAGTCTAAATATATAGAACCTTGCTTTAATTTAGCTATGTCGATGTCTCTGTCTCTGTCTGAGACGGTAACCGATAAAAGTTGTGTTTTTGCATGAAAATCATCTGTTAATTCTGAATTAACATGGATAAATTTATCATTAGCTGTAGCGTGCACATTGCCTATAATACAAGATAGTAATAGCAATATAAATGTGCATCTGTGTTTCAATTTAAGAGTAAATATTTGCATAACACCAACTACAATAAATTAAATAATCTTATATAAAAAGTATAGTAGTTAAAACAACAGAATTCACAAAATAGTTATTTTTTTATTATTAATATAATCTAGCAGCACAAAAAAAGCTAGCAATGCTAGCTTTTTTATAGCACAAAAGTTAAAATGATTTAAAACATATAACGCACAGAAGCTGCACCGCCAAATTCAATGCTATCTTTACCAGCTCCAAAATTAAAATCTAATCCAAAGCGGATGCTTTTATATATTTCGATGTTTATGTTAGCGTCTATATTAAAATTAAACGGACTTATTTGTCTTTTTTTGTAATTTATAGTTGTTGGCTTTATAAAACTTTTATCTGCTATAATTATGCTAGATGATTTATCATTAATAATAGTATATTTACCACCAATACCAAACCGATAATCTAAATATACGTTGTAACTTATTGCTACTATATCGTTAATAGTAGTCATTAAACCTAATGACACTAAAGCTTTACTGTCTTTTTTTTGTTCATGTTTAGCAACATGCTGTTCGGTGTTTATAATATTTATCCCTAATCTTCCAGCAAAGTCTATATTAAAACTTTTAAGATTTAACATATAAATTGTTGCAAGGTTAACCCCTATAATACGACTATTATAGTTTTTGAAGTTAACTACTGCTTTAGGAGTATGCTTAGTGATACCGAAATAAAAAGAACTTTGCATAGCTACTAGATTCATACTCATCGCAGAATATAAAATAATTGTATGTGCTTTTAAATCTTCTTCATCAGGAATAACAGATACAGTTTTACTTAATTGCTTACCACTAGAACCACCAAAGACTGTATTGTTACCTCTACAAAAACCATAGCTTAAACCTAAAGTAACAAACTTGTGTGCTGACTCGCCATCGAATCCTAAGCTAAAGGTTTTTGCTTTAAAGTGGTTATAATTTTGTTTTTTATCATTGCTTTTAGTCCTATTTTGGAAATAATCAAAAGACGTCCAAACACTTATATTCTCGACAATATCTCCTGAAGTAACACCTTGGTTCTCAGTTGCTCGATAATAACCACGTGCTTTAATAGTAGCCATAGTTTTGCTGTTAAGTCTAGCACTTACCTGACTTGCAAATTTGTTAGCTATTACATGAGTTGAAATTAGCTGCGAGTTAGAACTATCTGGCATTAAGATATCGAAAAACTCATCAGCAGATGAACAATATTCTTTAGCTATACTAAATAATATATGTTTGTTTTTGTTTAACTCTGATACAAAGCTACTTAAGTTTATACCTGCTATTTCTGTTTTATTACTAATAATTTTAACTATATCACCAGCAGTTTTTAAAGCCTGATCTATATTATTTGAAGCATTAACTGCTTTAACCATAGTTGGCATATAATAGTTAACTCTCGCATCTGTTACCGAGTGAGTTGATATTGGTTTAGCTTCTAAATTTGCTGTTATTGTATTCTTAGACATATTACAGGAAACCACTTCAATAAAGTACTTTATATCCTTAATAGTAGTAAATAATATGTCATTAATATCTGCATCTAGCTTAAAGCTATTAGATGCCTCTGCAATAATAAAATGATTATTAAAAGTAGGTAAGATGGCTGGTGTGCTATCTACTGCAAGTACTATCCTTGTATTTTTTTCTAAATGCAAGCTGTCGCTACAATGCATCATAGAGGTTAAGATAGGGCTAATTGAGTTAAATCTAAAAGCTAGCTTACTAAATGGCTTGCCTGTATACTTAGTTATTTGAATAGAATCTTTTGTTGCATCGGTGGTAATTGTACCATAGTTAACTACATTGAAGTTTATAGAATTTATAGCTTTGTTAGGTTTTACCAATTGTAAACCACCATCTATAGTATCGTGATTAATTAATTCAAAAGTATCAACTTCTTCTTTAGATTTCTGCCCCATTATTTTAAAAGCTTTGTTTGTTCCTATAACTTGACCATGGTTATAAAATCTAGCTGTTTTGCCATTGTCGGTAGGTAACAAACAAAAATCACTATCACTATTAGTGTCATTTATTCTTACACCGCAATAACCTGATATCAGTCCATAATTAATTATATCTGCTTTAAATTTCATGCCTTCGGTACTGTTATCTTCCCTATCCTCAAAAGCTAGCCCGGCTTTATCGTCTTCAGTAACTGTAGCTCCTATAAGATTTGCACTTTTAGCAATAATTAAGCCATCTGTTAAAGTTATAGTACTGTTATATCCTGTAATATATAAAGCATCTTGTGCCGGATTAGTTGCTGACAGTTCAGTACAAATAACTATGCTTTTTAAGGTATCTTTAGATAACCTTTCGCTGAGCTTGTTAGTATCAATAGTTAAAGCAGAATACTCACCACTTAATGCTTCATAGTTAAATGCTACTAGATCATAATTGCTTCCATCTTTAGCAGAAGTTAACCCAAAATAAATACTAGAATCCTCGCCTATTACTTCGTTATCTTGGTAATTAGAAATATATTCATAAACATAGCTACCCTTAACTATTTGTCGGTAAGCTAAAACATTCTGAGGTTTATAAGCTGTTAATAGGCTACTCCTTGCCCCTGATAACTCCATTTTTGCAGGATCAAGTGCTATGGTGCCATTCCTTAAGTCAACCGGTGAAATTGTGCCTATACCTTTTACTACAGAAATAGGTCTGCAATGGCTAGCAACACCTAAAAAATAAGTTGCTGTAGCAGATTTCTTCTGTAATCCTTTATAATATTCAGCTAATGCCTTAGGTGAAGTACCAGAGTACGTTTTTTGTGCTGTATCAGCAGTAGCATTTATGGCTAATAAGCAAATCAATAATTGACTAAGAAGTTTAAGTTTAGTTGAGTAAAGTTTTTGATATTTAACACAACTATGTATAAACATTTGTTGTTTAATTTTTGTAACTAACGTCATAATAATATTACCAATAGATTAATTTGTGCAAACAGCAAAATATTATTCTTTTAATACTATTATACACCTTTTACTAAGCTCTAAAAAAATGTATCTTCAAGTAGAATGTGTATAAATATAGTAGTTAAAAAAACATAATTCATAAAATAGTTATTTTTTATTGTTAATATTATATAATTTAAGATAACTTAAAACATATAGCGCAGGGAAGCTGCAAGAGCAACTCCAAAACTATCTTTACCCATTTCAAGATTTAAATCTAACCCTAAGTGGGTGCTGTGATGTATTTGAAAATTTAGGCTAGTATCTATATTAAAATTAAACGGACCCACTTGTCTTTTTTTATAATATATAGATGTTGGCTCATTATAGGCTTGATTTTCTATAACTATAGTAGAAAGTTGATTATCACTGATAGTATATTTGCTACCAACGCCAAACCGATAATCCAGCTCTATATCATCATTTATTGTTGCTATATCGTTAATAGTAATAATTAAACTTAGAGACGCTAACGCTTTACTGTCTTTTTCTATTTTTTCTGTGTTATTTTTTAAGTAATTATACTTACCTTCATGCTCTGCGGTATTTATAATATTTACCCCTAAACCGCTAGTAACGTCTATATTAAAATTTTTAATCTGGAATGGATAAGTTATTGCAAAGTTAACCCCTATAACCCTACTATTATAATCTTTTAGATTAACTCCTGTTTTAGGTATATGCTTAGTAGCACCAAAAGAAAAAGCAGCTTGCACATTTATTGGCGATATATTCATTGCAGAATATAAAATAACTGTATGCGTTTTTAAATCTTCTTCATCATAAATTCCAGGTGCAATTTTACTTAGTTGCTTATCACTAGAACCACCAATAACTTTATTGCTACCTCTACAAAAACCATAGCTTAAACCTACAATGGTATCTTTGTATTCTAGATCGCTATCTATCCCTAAGCTAACAATCATTGCTTTAAAGTTATTATAGCTTTGTTTGTCTTTATTGCCTTTAGTTTTATTTTGGAAATAATTAAAAGCGGTCCAAACACTTATATTGTCAATAATCTCTCCTGAAGTAAAGCCTTGGTTGTCTATTTCTAGACAATGACTTCCAGCTTTAACAGCGGTCATCATCTTGCTGTTAAGCCTAGAACTTACATGAGTTACAAGTTTGTTAGTTATCGCATGATTTGAAATCAGCTGTGAGTTAGAGCTATCTGGTAGTAAGATATCGAAAAAATCATCAGCAGAAGAACAATATTCTGTGGCTATATCATGTAATATTTCTGCTTTTTTAAAATCTGGTATAAATGTTTTTAAGTTTATACCTGCTATTTCATATTTTGAATCTTTAACACGTTTAGATATTGTAATAGCAGTTTGTGAAGCAGCCATTATGTTTCTATAAGCATTAACTACAGGAACATATTTAGGCATATATGGTTGTAGTTTATCCCTAGGAGGCGATACTGTTATGCTAGTTAAAGTTGCCTCAATTGTGCTATCAGTTATGCTGATTGTAGCAGCTGAAATTATATTATTCATATGATTATTGCTATAAGCAACTGGAGTAACTATCATATAACTGCCTTGAGCTAAATTAATACCCCCTGGTGCTGTTTCAGCAATAATAACGTGGCGTGGGTTTGGTATTAGTAGTCCGTGATTATCTTCTAGCACTATCTTAGCATATTTTTCTAAATGCAAACCTTCGTTAAAATGTGCTATAGATCCTGAAGCTTGTAAGACACTGGATTCAAATACAAAAACTAGTTTACTAAATATCTTACCTGTATAATTAGTTATATGAACAGACTCATGTGCTAGATCTGTAGTAATTTTAATTTTATTGTAGTTAACCACATTGAATTTTATAGTTTTTTTAGGATCGCTAGATTCTACTAATTGTAAACCACCCTGAATAATACCATCACTTTTATTAATTAATTCAAAAGTATCAACTTTTTTACATTTTTTCCCCATTATTTTAAAAGCTTTGCCTGCTGCTATAACTTGACCATGGTTATAAAATCTAGCTGTTTTGCCACCATCAGTAGGTCGTAAACAAAAATAGCTATCGGGACTAGCAGCATTTATTATTACACCGTAATAACCTGATATCATGCCATAATTAATTATATCTGCTTTAAATTTTATGCCTTTCATAGTGGCATTTGTACTAGCCTTAAAAGCTAATCCTGCTCTACCGCCTGCTTGCGGATCATCATTTGCTTTAAGATGGGCGCTGTTAGCAATAATTAAGCCATCTGTTAGAGTTGTAATCGTTTCATATCCTTTAATATACAAAGCACCTTGTGCCAGATTAGTTGCTGATACCTCAGTACAAATAACTATGCTTTTTAAGGTATCTTTAGATAGCCTTTTGCTGAGTTTGTTAGTATCAATAGTTAATGAATCTTCATACATAAATACTGCTAGCTGATAATCGCTTCTATGTTTAGCAGGAGTTAACCCAAAGTAAATACTAGACTTTTTATCTATACCCCCAGAACCAGCATAGTGAGAAATATATCCAGTTTCAAAGATATTCGCAGTCTTATAATGTGTTAATCCTGATACATGCTCCAACTTTATATTTACAGGATCTATTGTTACTGTGCCTTTATTTAAGTCTTTATGCGAGATTATACTATCAAGTTTAACTATACAACTTGGTTTAGAATAGCTACCAATACTGAAAAGACAAGTTTTCGTAGCAGAATGTTGTATAGAAGATTTAGCTAGATTACTCTTTGCAACAACAGTATTATAACTTATTGCTAATAAGCAAACCAATAGTTTGCTGAGAAGTTTAATTTTATTTAAATAAAGTTTTTGGTATTTTATATAAATATGTATAAGCATTTGTTGTTTACTGTTTGTAGATAACCGCATAATAATATTACCAGTAGAATAGTTTATATGAATTAACAAAGTATTATTATTATAGTTTTATTTTTTTAGGTTAACCTGTAACGACATTCCCACTAAAATTTAGAATTTATAGATAACGCCAGCTCCTACACCATAAGATATAGTTACCGGAGCAAAATTCATGCCAAAGTCAAAATCAAAAGTTACATCAAGATTTTTTTGCACTTGTAAATTTAAGTCAATATTGCAATTAATGCTAAACATATCTACTTTACGATTTTGTACTTTTAATTCGGTATTTTTAGCTTTATCAAAAACAATTACACTATATTCATCGCCAGTGGTTATAACTAGTTTCACCATTAACCCTAAAGTATAAAACAACTGCATGTTGTAACCAACTATTGTCGCATATCTAAAATCAGAACCAAAACTAAAGTTTATTAGCATATTATTTTGTTTAGAAGTTTCCTTGTTATATTTAGTACCATGCTCTTTAGAACTAACATGAACAAAACCAAGTCGACCTAAAATATCGATAACACATTGTCTTGTATTTATTGGATAAACTACACTAGTATTTAAACCAAAAATTATAGAATTATATTTCTCGTTATTAGCATCACCAACTTCTTTATAGTCATTTTTATTAAAACCAAATATAGTAGCAAAGTTAGCATCGATTGCATTATCACAGTTAAAAGATCCATAGACAGAAAAACTATGATTCATCATTTTATTTTTTGCTTTCTTAGTTTTATAATAAGCACCATGAATAGTTGCTACATTATAAGAAAAACCATAACAGGCACCAATAACCATATTATGATTTAAATTGGTGTCTAAACCAATGTTACATAAAAATCCAGATAAATTACTATAATCTTGGTTACTCTTAGTTTTTTTCTGATTACTACCAATATAAGCTACTCTAGACCACATGCCTAAGTTATCTGTTATATCGCCAGAGTTAACGGCTGTTAGGTATCTTTCTAAGAAATTGATATTTTTACAAATAATACGATTAGCTATATGATCGAAGACTTTATTAGTAATTTTACTACTAACATTTAATACAGAGCTAGAACTATCGGGCATTAATATATCAGGATAATCCTTAACATCAGTAACATCTAATGCTGTAGTTAATTCTGTAGTTATGGCATCTGAATTTTCTATTATTGCTCTAGCATCTTTAAATATTATTCCGGCAAATTCAGTTGCAGATGCTTCTACAAACACTTCAATTTTGTTCTTAGTAGTTGCTAATATAGAGGCTATGTTAGTTAATCTTATAGGCCGTTTAGGGATTAACTCTATAGTAAGAGGGTTGGTTAACACAGTAGCTGTTGCATTAGTAACTAATATAGCTGTAGAAGTTATAGTTACAGAACCGCCAATAAGAATTTTACTCTTGTTATCAAACCGGTACAATAATTGATCTTTTGTAAAGCCGGTTATATTAGTAGCTTTAACTATGTATAAATTTTGGTTAGTGAATACTTTTGAAGCTTTTAAAACTATCGTGCCTCCAGAAAAATCAGCACTTGTTGCTTGAATTGGTGCAAAAGTTGGAGTTGCAATTGCATTAGTAATACCACTTACAGTTATACGACCACTGCCTGAATATTTATTAACGCCAATACTATTTGCGGCAGCTGTTATATTAATATGACCATTGTTGATAAGATTAAATCTTGTAGCTATATCAACAGCTGTAGCAGCAGTAACGTTATTAGTTATCTTACCAGTAATTACCCCGCTTTCTTTATTAGTTAATTCAAAATTATTTGTTCTAATCAGACCTCTGTTGGTAGCTAAAAGCTTAATAGCAGTCTCGCCCTCAATTACACCCGAGTTAATAAACTTAGCAGTGGTGCTATCATCAGCAGACTCTAGAGGAAATTTTGCTTCTGCATTACCTATAGTAACAGCAGTTCTTCCTGAAGCTACTTTAATAATACCATCGTTATTAATATCAGCTTTTAAGGTTAGAGCCTTAGTAGCAACATCGGTATCTATCACTAAACCAGTACCTAATAACTCTGCACCTTTATGAATATATAAGCCATTGGTTAACTTTAAAATTGTGGCTTGAGCACCAGCAGTTGCACCAGTATTATTATCAAGCTGAAGTCCACGATCTAACTTAGGATATACTCTTATACTATCTAGAATTAGCTTACCTGGTTCTGGTAGTTTAGCACTAGCTACGCATTTACCTATTAGCAAATCTACGGGGCCAGCTGCTGATTTTTTAGAAACATCAATATAGAATAAATCTGAATAACCCTTAAAAGTATAAAGCTTGCCTCTAACTTGTGTAACACCTATATATACTATACTTTTTGTAGTTATTTCTTTAGCAAAAGACAACCTAGAAACCATACCATCTTTTAAGATACTCAGACCATCTATTTTATTGGTAATATCTGTGGCTGTTATATCAGTAATTTCTTTATCTGTTTTAGTTGCAGCTGCTGATTTATTTGCATCTATAAAAATAGGAGTAGCATCAACAGCACCAGCTAATAACAGCAATAATATTAATAGCAAGTTATATTTAAATAGACTAATAAAATTTTTATAAGCCGAGCTAGTTTGTGTCGATAGCTGATTAATTAGCCTCATAATAATTACCACCATATTAAACAACATTGTCAGGCTAATACCTGTTTATACACCTAATAGTAGTTAATGGAATCTAGTTTATGTGATTTTTATATCTTTATTAGTATAGGATATTTTTAGAGCTATACAGGCTGTGAAGCAGAAAGAAGACTGTTTACTTTTATAAATAAAAAAAACTCAGGCTAAGCCTGAGTTTTTAGAATGATATAATGTATAATATTAGCACTAAGGTTTAAAACTTATAGCGAAGCCCTGCACCTATACCATAAGATACAGTCAAGGGAGCAAAACCTAAGCCAAAGTCAAAATCAAAATTCACATCAAGATTTTTGTGAGCTTGTAAATTTAAACCAGTATTGCAATTAATGCTAAACACATCTGCTTTACGATTTTTTACTTTTAAATTATTCGCTGCTGTTTTTGCATCAAAAACAATTGTACTATCTTTATCACCTGTAGTTAGAGCTAATTTCATCATTACCCCTAAGCTATAGTGCAATGGCATGTCATCGCCAACTACTGTTGTATCTTTAAACGCAGAACCTAAACCAAGGTTAATTAGCGTATTAGCTTGTTTAGGAGTTTTTTTACCGTATTTGTTGTTATGCTCTTTAGAATTAACATTAACAATACCAATTTGGCCTAAAATATCGATACTATGTTGTTTTACCTCTACTGGATAAACTACACCGGCATTAAAACCAAACATAGTGGAATCATATTTATCTTTATTAGGAACCCCAATAACTTCTTTATAGTCGTTTTTACTTATGCCAAACATAACAGCAAAGTTAGCATCCATTACATGATCAAAGTTAAAAGATCCATAACCAGAAAAAACATGACTCATTATTTTATTTTCTGCTTTCTTGGTTTTATTATGAGCACCATGGATAGTTGCTGTATTATTAGAAAAACCATAACAGCCACCAATAATCATATCATTATTTAAATTAGTGTCTAAACCAATGTTAAATACAAATCCAGATAAATCACTGTAATCTTGATTATCATCAGTTTTTTTCTGACTACTACCAGCATAACCTACACTAG
>CAKNAD010000020.1 GCA_929200515.1 Candidatus Gorgonimonas leptogorgiae
CATGCTTTAAGTATATTAGACTAGCAGGTATAACAATTTAGATGCGTTTACCCTGCTATTGCTTAGGAATTATTGATAATAAATTATCAGCCTGATCTATAAAAAAGTTATAATTGCTAAGTGCGTTCATGCCTAACAAGCCATCTAAACCGTCTATATCGGTTTCAGACTCAGCAACATCTAAATCTTTTATTTCATAATTACCTAAGAAAAAACTTTTAATTCTATATAAATTAGCAACAACCTCACCATTAGCGGTAATTAGATTAACTTTACCTATTTTGGTTAAACCGTGTTTTTTTTGAATAGCTGCTAAAGTTTTTGATGTCAATACAGTAAAGGTAGTACCGGTATCTATTAATAATTTTAGTTCTATACCAGATGCTCTTGCGGACACGGTAAAATGATTACCATACTTTGATAGCGGAACGGTAAACCCTTCAAGATTGTTTTGTTCATCAGAGTTAAGAATAGAATTTAACAATTGTTTAGCTTTATTTCCATATGTATTGCTATCTGTAAGCACGAATAATTCAGATTTAGCCTCTTCGACATAGCCTAAGCCTAAGTATATTTTTGCTAAAGCAAAGCGGTAGAAGCTATATGAGGGATACCGTTGTACTAAATAAATAAATAAATCAAGTAGCTCATCGAGGTTATTATTTTTATTATATACTAGGTAAGAAAGCTGATAAATTTGTTTATCACTCCAATTAAGCCAAGCTTCGTTTCTAATATCTGCTTGCAAAAACAACACTAGTGCTTGATAAAACTCACTATTTTTCTTATATGTTTCTGCTAATTTAACAATAAAAGTAAAATCATCAGCAAAATGCTCTAAGTATAATTTTAAAACAAGCACTTTAACATCATATGGTTTAGTTGCTAAATATTCAAATAAATAATTTTGTAGTTTTATGGATAGTTCTGTTGAATCTTTATATGATTCTTGATAGATAATTAAACTATTATTATATTCCTTTTCTGCTAAACATTGCTTGAATCTTTGCAAGTAGTCATCTTGCTTAGCTAAATTCGTGCTAGTAGCATCAACTAGAGTTTTATCTCGTGATTTTACTATGTTTTCTTGTTTTTCTTGCGATATATTGCTGTCAGGTTTATTAATGAGCAAGGTATAATTTATAAGGGATCCTATAATAATACCTAAAAACAATATTAATATCGACCTATATAGTACTTTTTTGTTGTTTTCAGTTTTCAAGTTAATCTCCATATTTAGAATTATAATTCCCATATGAAATAGTAATCAGCCACAATTTAAGTGTAGTACACAATAAATATTTTTACACAAATTACTGTTATATTTATTTTTTTAACTATAATATTTTAAAAAAACATCTGTATTTATTACAAATGTAAGATACAAGCTTTTGTAAGAACAGGAAAAGTTTATAATTTAGAGATAAGTTTAGCGAATTATTGATAATCATATTAATATGGAAACATGATTATTCCGCTTTCACAATATTTATTGTATTAATAATGGCGTGAAAAAACGATTCTCTATTGGCGTTGCCATGACTTTTTATTACTTTTCCGTTTATTCCTAACAACTCAGCACCATTTAGTATGCTAGAATCAGTTTTATTACGCAATCTTTTAAAAATCATGCTAGCACATAATAATAAAATTTTACCATAAAAAGATTTATTAAACTCCCTTTTAATGGCATACATAAAATAATTTGATACCCCTTCAGCAGTTTTTAAAGCTATATTCCCGGTAAACCCTGAACAAAGTATAATATCTGACTTACCATTTAGAAGATTATTACCTTCTGTGTAACCTAAATAATCGATAGATTCATCTTGTAGTAACAAGTTATTAGCAGATTTAATAGCTTTATCGCCTTTATGGGATTCTGTTCCTATATTTAATAAGCTGATTTTGGGTTTAACCTGTGGCTTATTCGTAGCAAACCACGATATGCCTAATAGAGCAAATTGATATAATTGCTCGGCAGAACAATGGATGCTAGCCCCTGCATCTAGTAATAATGCAAATCCTGTTTTAGATGGAAGTTTTACAGCTATTGCTGGGGTGTCTAGTTCAGGAACTGTCCCTAAAATAATTTTACTAAAACTAACTAAAGCCGCAGTATTGCTAGCACTTACTAGAGCATGTGCTTTGCCTTGATGCACTATATTTAAAGATTTCCAAAGAGAGGTTTCTTTACCTTTTTTTAATGCATCTTTAGGGGTGTCATGCATTTGAACAATTTGATCAGACTCAACTATTTGAACACGGTTTTGAATATTAGAATTTTTAGGTAGATTTTCATTTATAAAATTAGTATTACCCACTAAGATAAATGATACATCGGGATAACCCTCTATAGCATCTAGTACTGCATTTAACCTAGTGATAGGAGTTTGGTCGCCACTCATTATATCGACGGCGATAACCGGATGACGTTTGGTTTTTAGTTTATCTAATTTAAGATGATTCATTATTCATTTGATGATGAATCTTCGATAACTCTTTTACCTTTATAAAATCCTTTAGCTGTTATATTATGGCGAAGATGCTTTTCTCCAGTAGCAGGATCTAAAGATAGATTAATACCCTTTAAGCCATCATGGGATCTGCGCATACCGCGTTTTGATCGGGTTTTACGATTTTGCTGAACTGCCATTTTGCATATGCTCCTATTTTTACTCTATAATTTAATCACATTTTAAGTGCTTTAAAATAGCAAATGGATTTTTACTATTACTTGTTTTTTGCGAACATTGATCGCTATTACCTGATTTATCTTTACAGGAATAATTTGCAATTCCTGCGCAATCTTTAATATCGTGATATGCTACTATAGGCATTGCAAGCAGAATTTCTTCCTGAAGCATATCAGAAACCGCTAACTTGCCATTATTTAATAGCACAGATTCGTGTTGTTCTGAAAGTTGCACTTCTTTCTCTTGGTTATCTATACAAGCTAACGTAAATTTCGATGAAATAGGATATAAAACTAGCTGCATACAGCGTTGACATACTAGCTGTAGTTCAGTGTTTATAACGCCATCGATAAAGACACGCTTGTTTTTATTGCGATAAAACTTAAAAGACCCTGTTACTGTGGCATTTTTGTTGCTTTTGTATTCACTAACCTCATTTAGGCTAGATAACAACAAATAACCCTCAATAATAGAATTTTTTCTTGCTAATTTTTCAGCGTCAAGAATTTTGGGTAATAACTTTAACATTTCCATAAGATCATGAATAATAAACTTTTAACAACAAAATGTCAACTATTAGCTTAATATTTACTAGATGATGATAGTGCCTTAATAGCATATAGTTTATCACTAGCTACTGCATATATAGTATCATTTATATAGACAGGCTGAGACATTAATTTGCCTCCAAGCTTTGTTCTCCCTATGATTTTACCATTTATTTGTGATATTACATGCAAATACCCTTTTTCATCACCAGCAATAAGATAATCATTAATAGATACTACCGATGTTAATCTGCGGTAAAGTAATTGTTTTTGCTCCCAGAGCACATTGCCATTTTTTTTATTAAATGCGATTATCTTGCTAGTATCATCAACTAAATAAATAGCATCAAAACTTTCAGTTAAATCTTGATAAGTAGACGCCTTTTCACTCCATACTATATTACCAGAATTATCAAATTTAGTTATTCTGCCTTGATAAGTAGCAGCATAAATACCGTTGTTAGTAATAATCGGTGCTGAAATGCTACTGACTACTCGTTGCAACTCTGTTTTACCATGCGGTAAAGCAATGGCAAACTTCCATAGTAATTTGCCAGTATTAGAATTAAGCACATGGATTTTACCATCAGAAAAACATGCTACTAGTATGTTGTCATTTACAGAAACCTGGGGTCTAGATGAACCTCTGAGCCCTAGTTTATCTGGTGTTGAGCTATAGCTCCAAATTACGAGACCATTAGTTGTATCTAATACATGGATGTTATCATTTTCTGTTTGCACCGCAATATTATTATTATAAGTTACAGGAGAGTTAATAATACTTCCAGTAAACTCATGATTCCATATTTTATTACCTGTTTTGGTGTCAATAGCATACAATTTTCCTTGTGAGCTACCTACAAATAATTTATCTGATGCTATTGCAATACCTCCAGTGATGCTATCATCGTTAACAATGGTAGAGTTCCAAATAAGACTGCCATCTATGGCATTTAATTTTGTTACTTTGCCTTTTAAACTAGCAGCATAGATAAAATCGTTTTGTATAGCTGGAATCATTTTGCCATAATATTTATTATTAGCTGTTATTCCTATTGTTTTTTTCCATTGTACTTGTAAATTTACTAATTCTTGATCAATTTTTTCTAGTGGTGTGGGATCAGGTTCATTACCTTTAAATAACCCGCAACTAGTAACTAATACTGTTAAGTACACACAAAAAAATAATTTATTAACTTTATGCATTGAAAATAGCCTTATAATATAGAAACCTTAAAACCATGGTGTAACAATCAATGTTCTAGTAAGCACATGAGAATATAATATACTTGATTAAGCTAACCATGCAATAAATAATCGATAAATATTCAGTCTGAAGGTGTATTTTTTAAACAAGTGATTTTTTAGTTTCTAAATTATATTAAAAGTTGATGAATATTATTGTTAAAAAAATCTACTTCATCGTTAAAACACTTTAAAATGCACTTGCTTTCCTGTGGTATTTTGCCTTGAATTAGATCTTTTCTTTAACCCTGAAAGCTAGCATTTCCTATATAATGGGGTATAGCATTGATAAACATGTGTTTATTATTTATAACAAACGCAGGGTTTTCTGGATCAAGACCATGGTGAATACATGCTTTTTCTAGCTCTTGCTCTAGAGAAAAAGCTATACCGTTTTTTTTACTGCTTCTGCAGGATTTTATAGCATCATTTATAACTTCAGTTCGAGAACGTCCAAAGCTCCTTGTTTTTACAGGTTTCTGATGCTCACCATAGGCAGAACAACTAGTAAGAGGTTGCATACCAAATGGAATATTAAGAGCAAATTTTTCTAGTGGGGCTATTGCCTCCTTAAAATTTTGCAAAATTTCTTCGTCTAATTCATCATTATTAAGATATAAAATAGCGGCATCTACTAAAGAACCGGTAAATATGGTGTTACATATTTTACTGTTAATTATATATTCATGTAATTTATGACTAGGATGCATTATACTTGCAAGTAAATTCATAAGTGGCTCATAGCCTTCTGGGGTTACACTAATAGAAATTCTGGAATTAATACTGTGTCTCTTATGTTGAGTAGCTTCTGGATAAATATACCACCATCTTGGTTTACATAGTTCATCTGAAGATATATCTTCTTTGCACTGTTGTATCGAAAGATATTTTACACTAAATTTAGTTGTAAATTTAGCGGTACGGGCATACATTTTAAATATATCTTCATTTTTTGTTGCTATTTTTTCTAATGTTAAAAAATCTTGATGTTGTTCTTCTGGAGTTTTATTTTTAGTTTTATATATAAAACGTCTTTTATATAAGTGATATATCTTGTTAGTGCTAATTTCATCAGATGTAAGACCCAGCGCAATTATTAACCAATAAAGCATGGCTTGTTTAGGGTTTTTTGCAATTTCTCGGTAATCTGTTGTTACAGACTCTAGAGGCTGATGGTTGGTAATTTCTGTAGTTAGCGACTGTGGAAAACAATAATCTGTTCTAGAAAGTTCTGTAGCTACACAATTAGATAACATAATAATATCCTTAATGTTTATAATTAGGTTGTAAAATATATTTTTCAATGGCTGCTAAAGCATTTTGATCAACTAAATAATCAGTTAGTTTATCTAATCCTACTATTAAAGATTCATTTGCATCAGCCTTTTTAGATTTATAATTTCTGCCTAGAATTTTAGACAACAAATAGTTTTTAAGTGGCTCACCACCAAATTCTTCAGCTTTTTCCATCAAGGTAATACATAAATCCTGCTTCCATTCTTGTAGTTCATAGTAAGGAATAGTTTGTTTTAAAGATAAATATTCAGCAAAAGAGTGATCACCTGTAGTAATGGCATCTATTGATTTTAGCATTAAGGCATAGAAAACATCCTTAGGTTGTTTATCCATTATATAAAAATTAATTATATGTTTTTCTAAGGTTGTTGTTATTGAGTCAAAAGTATTTAACAAAGTAAGCTGTGGGTTATTATATAGAAAAATATTTTTTGTATGAGTTGTAATTGCTCGGCATTTTTTTATTTTAGTCATTAATTTTGTTAAAAAAGATTGCTCATTATCTCCTAAAAAAGCATAAATCATAAAATAACAAGAAGTTAAATTATTTGTTATTAACCTTACCTGAGTATTATATAAAAATAAATAGGTTGAACGTAAAGAGCTGTATCTATCATTTATATAACCTAAAAAACAATTTTGCTGGTTGATATTTATTGATAAATTACTCTCAAGATTCTTTAATGCAAAAGTAGCATTTTCTTGTATGTTTTTTATCTCTTTAGCTTCTAAAGGAATATAGCCATATTGATTATTAGCAAAACCTAAAGAACAAAAAAATATTGAATTAACTTTTGTTAGGTTTTTACATTTTTCTGTATATGCGGAAGCATCTTGAAAATTTTCATTAAGATCATCAGATACAATACGAGCATGTGTTTCTGTAATAAGTAATAACTTGCTATAATCTACTTTAGTTATTCTATTTATATGTTCTATAATTGTAGCAATATCGTTAGGGTTATTAATTAAGTTAATAGGAATAATTGTTATTATAGGATTAGTCATTAATGCTAATTTGTTTTTAGTTTGTAGATCAAAAATAGTCTCTAATTGTTTTGTAGATAATTTAAAATTAAGCTCTATATCAAACTTAATAAGGCTAACGTTATGGTTATTTCTGATAAATCTATCTTTAAGTTTCTTTCCATATTCGCTATCTCCGGAGCCCCCTAAAGCACAAGGGTTAATTATAATAATATTTTTACTAATAGATAGTTGCTGTTGTTGTTTCTCTAACTCTTTTACATTTTCTAAAAAATTTAGTTTTGAAGTAGAATAATTGTTTATAGCTAACATTATTGTTAATTCCGTTAAGTCTTTTGTATGATGTATGCAATTAAAGCAATTATTTGTTTGTTGCCGTTAATTTTATAATATTGTTTTTAACTAGTTTTTATAAAGACCCAGGTAACCATAAAAAGTTCTTTTTTGTTCTGTTGCTTAAATTAAATCTAACAAAAATAGTCAAAGAAATGATTAATTATCTGGATACAATTATTTTATAGTATTTTTTAAGATAGGTACATATTTTATTTTCTGATAAAATAGTGCTAATAAAAAATAAATTATCTTAAGTTATTTTTTCAGTAAGCGCCTATTAAAAACAACCTACTAAGTTATTAAATATGAAACATTTAATTATCGCACCTTCATGGTTGGGAGATATTATTATGTCGCAATCATTACTAATTATTATTAAAAAGCAATTACCTGAAGCAGATATCGATATTTTAGCTCCTACTTGGTCACATCCGCTATTACAATTAATGCCAGAAGTAAATTCAACTATAGATTTTAATACAAAGCATGGGGAGTTAGCATTAGGCTACAGAAGTAATATTGCTAAACAATTACGCACTAACGATTATAAAAAATGTTATGTGTTACCTAATTCTTTTAAATCTGCGTTAGTTCCTTGGTTAGCTAAAATACCATCTAGAGTTGGCTGGCGTGGTGAATTTCGCTACGGCTTACTTAATGATTGTCGTGTTTTAAATAAATCACAATTACCGTTAATGGCATCTAGATATGCTGCTTTAGCATATTCAAAAGGAAAAAAGTTACCAACACAATCAGAGTTTCCTAAAATTAGATTAACTACGCAACAAACAACTGAGTTATTAACAGCTTTTAAGCTAAAAAATCAGGTGCCTACGCTAGCAATTTGCCCTGGAGCCGCTTTTGGTTCTGCCAAGCAGTGGCCGGCAGAGTATCATGCTAAAGTTATTGAATATGCATTACAACAAAAATGGCAGGTTATTATTTTAGGATCTAAGCAAGATATAACCATTAGCAATATGATACAAAGCAATTTATCATCTGTATATACAGATAAAATTATGGACCTTACAGGTAACACAGCATTAATGGAAGTAATTGCATTAATAGCATTTGCTGATATTACTATTAGTAATGACTCTGGACTTATGCATCTAGCGGCAGCACTTAATAAACCGCAAATAGCTATTTTCGGTTCTACTAGTATATCGCATGCGCCACCGATGAATGCATTAGCTGAAGCCTTGTCTGTTGATATTGACTGCAAGCCCTGTAATAAAAGAGTATGTCCTCTTAAGCATCATAAGTGTATGCGCCAAATACTGCCTGCAATGGTAATTAATAAATTAGAAAAAATGATAACCCTTAAAAATTAACTTTGATGAGTTATTATAATTAGATAATCTTGCTGCACTTTTACAAATTTAGCATCGTAACCAGTTAGATTATCGAAATATTCTATATATTGAGGTAGCTGCCTACTAGTAGACCAAACATCTTCAATTATATAAACGCCATTTTTTTTGAGTAGCTTATTAGTATTTTCAAACAGTGTGATATTGGCATTAAATTCATGTAAGCCATCATCAATAATTATATCTACAGTATTATTTTGCAACTCTGCCTGATTAATAAAATTATTTATACTAGTTTTTGAAGTTTGATCACAGATATAAGTTGCAATTTTCTCTTCAGAAAAAAGCACATCGGGGTCTATGTCAACGCCAATAATTTTTGCATTGGTAAAGTATTCACTCCAGGCTCGTAAGCTTCCTCCTGGTAGGTTGTGTTTTAAATGCGGAATACTACCTTTGATATCAGGATTTTTACTGCCTATACCACATTCTAGAACTAAGTTAACCTTAGTTTTAATCATGCAAAATAATAGTTCGTAAATTTCATTATAGCGCATGCCATGCTGTGATTTTTGTTGTGTCTTAAATAAGCTATAGCCTTTATTTGATCCGTATTTATCGAACATAACACCAAGATCATTTTGCTTATAGTTATTAAAACAAACATCTGTTTTGAATTTAAAATTGCTGGTATCTGACATATTATTATTTCCTAGCTATATAGTATATTTTTTTTAAAATATACACTTTTTAAAGGTTAAGAACAAGAATTTAGGAAATAAAATAACTATGCTGTTTGCTTTTTACGAGAAAATACAATACGACCATGTTTAGTAGAAATAGAATTGTTTTTTATATCTGCTTTACTAGCGGTATTATATTCAACACGCCTGTCATCAGAAATAAAGTTTTTAATACTAAGTTGTTTAACATATTCAGCTGATGTTAATGCTATTGTTTTATATATAGTAGTATCATTTGGATCATAGAATTTTATATATATATTATTATTTTTGTATGTTATTTCAAGCATCATTGCATGGCTAAATGTTAGCATAGCGAATCTAGCGGTGCTATTATCAGGAGAGTTTATGACTGCGTTACACATGGAGTATAGTGTATCAGCAAGATTATCTTCTGATGTGGGAATAAACTCCAATTCATCAGGAACGAACGTAGATGAAAAAAAATCTATATTACTCTCTATAAGAAAATCATTTATCATAACATAGTGTTCTATTATGATGCCCCATAGAGAATCTAATTTCTTTTTAGATATTGACTCAAAAGATTCATCTTTTATTATAGATCTAATTTTTTTTGCAACTTTTTTTTTGTTATTACTATCAAAATAGTCAGCTAGTTGTTCTAAATTACATACTGCTTGGTCTGTTGATTTTTCTGTTGTTAAATCAGAATTTTTTTCTATCCCTAACTTTTCTAATATTTGTAGTTGTTGCTGTATCTTATCTATCTCAGGGTTACTCATACCATCGGGAATTAGATGGTAAATAATTAATATTCTGATTGTATTTTCCATTTTTTTTATATCAGATTTATAAATATCGATAAGCTCCTTTCTACTTTCGCCTACATAACGCTTTATACCTAACACCTTGGATTTTACTATTGCTGTTGACTCTTTAATTTTGTTAATATGTTTTAAGATACTATTTGCGTTAGAATCATTGTAAAACTTTGTAATTTGCGGTTCTAGTAAAGATAAACTTTCAGTTATTTTAGTTAAACAAGCGTATTCAGGTAAACTAGGTGGAATTAAATATTCTCGTATACGATTGTGAAAAGAAAAATCAATGTCTAAGAACTCATCTTCAAGTAACTGAAATACTGTTTTATTTGTATTTTTTATGTGTTTATTATGTTCCCTAATGCTTTCCAATAACTTTATAAAGTCTTGTTTATCCTTTATGTCATTTAAATCTTCTAGTGTTATTAATCCAGTCATAAAAGCAGTACTAAGATGTCTACATACTAAAATTTCTTCGTTAGTTGAGAATTTAATACCTATCTTTTCTAATAATGCCTTTATCTCTAAAATTAACCAACTAAAAAAACCTATATATATCAGTTTTCCTTTATCAGATATTGCACCATTTAGATCAAAATTGTTTTTTAATGAAGAAGAATAAGATTCTAATATATTTATATCTTCAGGGTTGTCTATAGTTGATATGTTTAAATAACTTCCAGAATTATTAATTCTCACTTTTCGTTCAGCAATTTTTAGAGCTTTAATATCATCAGAGAGATCACCACGAGGTGGAATTTTATTATCTACTTTATCAGTTTTAACAACATTTGTTTCAAAACCTGTATATTCTGAAGTTACTGCATCTTCCGTTGATATATCTTCTTGTTTAACTTTATTTAGCTTTTTATTTTGAGAATATAAACCTCGGTTTATTCTTGGTGCACCCATAAAATCTATATCCTTTATAAATAATGTTATTTTAATATAGTTTTTTACCCTAAGGACAAGTCTGCATAAAATAATACTGACGTTGTTACTGGAGGGGTATTTTATTAAAAATTATATTGAAAAGCTGCGGTTATACCTAAAGAATTACTATAATCTTTATGAGATGCGATAATTCCCATGCTTAGATTAAATGCTTTTTTGATATTCATTTGTACTAATAAATTTAGATATAGATTATTCCTGCTATAATCATTTTGTTGTATATCAAATAATCCTTTAAAAAATTCTATTTGCTGTAAACGATCTTTGCGCAAATTAAAGTTACGAATATAACTAATAGATAACAAATATTTTGTATCTATATATTGAAATAAATTCATTGCATAATATAAACTCAACTCACAGCCGAAGTTTATTCTATGAGAAACCGTACGGTGCTTAATATTTGCTTGAATTGTTGGTTTAGTAATAAGTATTTTGCTATCACAACTGTATTGTGGAGTATTTATGTAGTGGAGCTCAAACCTACTAGATATATCAAAGTATAGTTTATTGATATTGTTTTTATAAATAAATTCACCCATGCTGGCAATTAAATTACTTGTGAAATTAGCACTAAATTCTTCTTGTAGTAATGTGTATTTTTCTTGTTGTTGACTTTGACCAAAAATAAGTATTAAATTAGCAGATGTTGTATTAAAGTTATAATTTGCATAAATAGCACTAGCGTTTGTCTTAAAATCGTAAGTATGATTTCTATTACTAGATGCTTGCCGGGAGCCCAAGTTTTTTACATGCGTATGGGCGTATCCTAGCATCCACCCTAAATGTAATTTGTTAAATACTCTGTCTATTCCTAAATTCATAAGACTAACATTATAATTATTGATCATATAACCATCAGCAGCTACATCTTTAGTTTGCTGATAGCTAGCACTAGACCAACCATAAGTATAGTTTTTCTCATGCAACATGTGAGTTTTTTTATGCTTATTATTCACAGTATTTTTATTTTGTATTGATAACCTGTTACTTATATTAGTAAAAAAGTAGCTAAGGCTTTCTGAATTTGCAATATCGACAATATCGGAGTTATCTACTAATACTTGCTCTATAAGATCATAGATATCTCTAGGTAACAAAGGCGTTAGTGGTTTATTTGGTTGGTATGTTTTATAATCTTGGTATTCTGCAAGATTTCGCAATAAGCTTACTGGATTTTTAGCAAATTTATTTACATTAGTAAAAAAAGCATTTTGAATCTGTTGTAAATGCATGTTCATTTCAACATCATCAGAATGATCTTCTAATAAATAATCTAATAGTTTTTTAGAGTCAGGTCTAAATTTATTTTGAGATATATAATGACCTAGTTGAGTTAATGCAGCGTTTTTACATTGACCGCGAGTAAATTCGTGTAATAGCTTGCTTAATTTTTTTAGAGCTATAGGATGCTCTTGTATACTACTAATTTTAGCTACATCTAACCAAGTGCCTTTAACTACTAATTTTATAGTTTCTGTATCATTAATGATACGCGGGTTATCAGCATCTATATAGAGTAATATAGAAGATGATTTTACTTTTTGTACGGCTAATAAATTAGTTGTAGAAGCTTCAAGATGTAATTTACTAGCACTAAATACTGTAAACTCAAAAGAATTATTTAAATAGCTTTTAGGTGGTGCGGTATCTGCTGTGATAATAATAGCAGGTATTTTTGGATCTGTATTACAATTAAAAGATTTTTGAACTGTTAATAATGACTCCTCTGCTACAGTTAGTTTTCTTGTGGGGGCAGTTAAATATAACTGTGATTGTTTATCACCGATGTATGATTGTATTATTGAACCACCTTTGAGTTTTATTATACCATGATTAATAATATTTAATTTGTTATCTGCTAACATTTGTTTGACGGTAGCAGCAGCCTGATTACCGACAATAAAACTAGCTTCTTTATTATTATTAGTTGCTATCTGCTTAACCACTAACTGTGCTTTATCAGCTAATTTTAATTGTTTGTTTATATAGATACAATTATTAATCACTGCATAGCCTGTAATTGCACTATTAATAATAATCTTACCGCCATTTATTTCTTTTACTTGTTCAAGGGTATTACAAATCAACGTGCCATCTGTATTGCATAAAGAGCCATAACAAATAAAGTTATTTGTTTTTATTGTACCTGTATTAGTTGAACTGTTTTTAATAAAAATACTCTCATTAGCAGTAATATGCCCACTATTTTTTACTGCTTTTATTGTTATGGTATTAGCAACTATATTGCCATATTTTGATACTTTTAATAGATGCTTGCTACCTTGTATTTGTTCTACATTTAGGTTACCGCTTTGTTGAATATCTCCAGTAAAATATAAAGTTCCTTGTATATAGGTTGTTCCTGCACCAGGGTCTAATACTTCACTAACTTCAAGTCTAGAACCAATAGCATTTGCAGTAATTGTTGCTTGTTTTATAGTTGCAAATTTTGCTATGGCGTTAGCCATATTAGTCATTGTTGCAGCAGAGGAAAAATATTTTGCAGATAAATATCCACTATTAGCAGATTCTTTCGAATGTAGAAAAAGTTTTTCGTTTATTATGGTTGTTCCTTGGTTATTAATAGATCCTATATTTACACTATTTAATATATGAACGTTATTTTTTGGTGCTATGGTAAGATTAAATTTTTTACCAGATAACGACTTTAGAAGAAAATTATATTTGGTAGTTAAGGTAGGTGGGTGTACTACTGAGTGAGTTACTTCCTTTTTTATTATGCTATGTTTGTCAGGATGTGCTATCTTATAAGCATTTTGTACTGTATTAGTAGCAGAGTGAGTCTTTGTTGAAGCAACAGTTGTTGTTGCTACTGTATTAGTTATTGTGATCGGGGTTACCTGTAAGATTGCTTTTTTAGGAGTTGATTTTAGAGGAGATATTACTCCAGTGATAGTTGTATCTCCTGTTAAATAAGCATCTTGATTAATAACAAAGTTTCCGATAATTAATTTAGAAATACCAACTTTAGCATTACGATTTTTACCTTGAATGACATTATGTTTATATAATCCTTTGAGTTCAGCTAATTCAAGTGTTCCATTATTAGTTATGGTTCCGGCAACTATAAAAGTACCCTTGCAACTAACAAAACCATTGTTAATTAAACTACCATCTTTAATAAAAAACTCTGTATGTCCTATATTTAAATTACCTTGGTTATAAAAAACACCATTAGTTATTAATTTATGTGTAGTTATTGTTCCAATATTTGTTGCTGAATTGATAAGTAATTCGTTAGCTAGGTTAATGTTACCAGTTTTATAATTAATTAATTTATTTAGTGCGATATTTGTAGCTTGTATGTTACCTTTTATATTAAAATTATTTCCGATGATAGTTCCTGCGTTTAATTTACCCTCTTGAGTTGAACTAGCTGTAATTGTTAAATAGCCTGTTATTGTAACTTCACCTATAATATTATTTTTAATTAATACGCTATTGTGGTTATTTGATGTATTATTAATAATACTATCTTTAATATCATTAATTACTATTTTTCCATTATCATTATTGGTAATAGGTGCTGAATTTACTAGTGTGTTCACTATTAAATGACCAGTATTAATAGAATGCTTGGCTAGTGTTAAAGTTTTATTTATAGTTAAATTATTACTATTATTAAGCTGTATTAAATGAATATCTTGAATGATAGTAATGCTCCCTGTGTTAGTTAAACTTGATTTGCTATCTATTTTGCTATCAATAAACAGGTTTGCGGTATTTTTTATATTATTTTTAAGTAGCAATTTACCATTAGCATCACTAGTTATAGATACTTCACCGTTAATATTATTAGTTATGATTATTTTACCACTATTAATAATACGAGCATTATAAATTGAGAAGCAATTCAGTTTTCCGGTAATATGATTTACTAGTTCGTTGCCTTTATCAAGAGATGTTATTAAGCTTCCTGCATGTAACTTACCTTTATTTCTTGATTTTTTTGCTAACTTTAATACAAGTTTACTGTGAAAGATACTATTAATGTCATCATTATACAATGCAGATAAACTAGTATTATTATTTATATACACAGAACTTTCATTGTGCAATTCTGTTCCATAGAGATAATCAGCAATTAATGTGCTATTTTGACTAACATTTGTTGTTTTTACGCCAATACTGCCTTTTACGTGCACCATACCTTCAATAGTATTGAGTACTAAAAATTCACCATTATTTATAATGTTAATATTTTTTATTTGGTTTACTTTTACTGTTGCTATGGAATTATTAATAAAGTTAACAGTTTTTGTAGAGGTATAAGTATCAAAGATTATGTTATCAGCAGTTAAGTTATTATTGTTAACTATTCCTGCTAATTTAATACTATTAGTAATATTAATAGAACCAGAGTTAATTAGAGTTGCAGTTGCTCCAACTATATTGGTTGCTTGTAAATCACCTTTTTGTGAAATTTTACCTTTTAACTGTAAACTACCTGAAATAGTTACATTATTTTTTATACTTTGCATTACAGTTAAATTTGCTTGATTGTTAATGACACAGCCATTTAGTTTTTGTGCCGTTATACTGCCGTAGTTGTTAATGGCAGCTACGGTAGTTAAAGCATTAAGTTGCATTATGCCACTATTAGTTGATTCTTCAGTTAAACCTAATACACCTGCTATAAAAGCCTTTCCATTTATTAGATTATTGAGTTTACTAATCTTAGCATTGTTAACTACTACAATCGAACCACTATTAATAAGTGTGGAGTCAGATTTATTGCTACGAATAGCAATTAATGATAATATATTTTTGTTGTCTATAGTAACTGTAGCAAAATTAAATATAAGACTAGTTTTAGTTTTTGTAACCGTAGCATCTTCTTGACCTATATTGCCTAAGTTAGTAATTTTGCAATTGTCACCACAAAGTTTAATACTGCCTATGACAGTTGCTGTAGAAGTATTAATAAAGTTAAACTTTCGATCACTTTTATCAGCCTTATTATAGAGAATACTTAGTATAGAATACCCTTTAGAGTTAATAATATTGTGGTTAGTAATGGTTCCATTAAGTAAATTGGCGGCTCCTAATATAGATATCGCACTGCATTGGCTATGTTTATTAGTACTAGCAACGATGCTTTCTAAAACTCCAAAATTATTAATATCGGTAGAGATTGATTGTTTTATTTTTATACATCCTGCACCGCCTTTAACCCCTGCTAAGCCACGAACTAGCATAACTCCTTGTGGTTCAATTGTTATGCCTTTTTCTATAGTCAATTCGCTATTACTTGTACTATTTGAGGACTCTATTATTAAACCAGATTGTTTTGTTATTGCATGCTTTCTTGTGTGAGTGCTATCTATGGTTCCGCCTATAACTATAGATTGTATAGATGTGTTTTTTATTACTTTTATCAAAACAGTAGCAGGATCTACATTAATGTTTCTAATTGCATATATATCTCCCCTATTAGCGGTTCCTACAGTAGGAATCATACCTAAAGAGATAATTTTAACGTCGTGTTCAATTGTATAAAAACCTAGCTTGTCGTAGATTTCGGTAATAATACCATCGATACTTGTGTCTTTTATAGCCTGAGCATTTATTATAATAAAGCTAATTAATATATTAACTAGTAATTTATAATATTTTTTACACAAGAATAAAAATAATTTAAACCATTTAATAGTTAATTGCATGATAATAATCAATTAGTTAATTCTGAACTATCTTTTAAAAGATAGACCATAAATTAACAACATGCTAAATTATTTAAAGTTATTTATTATGATTAATTAATATCAATATTTTGTGCTATTAAATTAGTGAAATTTTGGAGGAGAGATTTTATTGAAAATAGGCTGTAATATGCAAAAGCACTAACAATAATAAAGTTAATTGTGTTAAAAGTTACCTACTGCTATGTTTTATTATTGTTTCTTCCCGCACCTAAAGTAGCGGGAGTTACAGCACTAATTGATAAGCTTAGTTAGCTGAGTTATTTAGTTTTATATATTCTAATAAAAACTCTTTGTGTTCTACTGCTGCATCAAAATTTGCTCTTGCTTCAGGACTAGGGTTTTTATCTGGATGCCACTGTCTTGCTTTTTTACGGAATGCTGAGTTTATATCTTTTTCAGATAAACTATTTATGTCTTTACCTTCTAAAGATAGCCCGTATAGTGCATCATTTAATTGTTGTGTGTTATCGTTAACTTCTGGCTCATCGTAAGACCAGTTATAACTATTTGGCTCATCGTCAAACCTTGGCTTATCGTCAAACCTTGGCTTATCGTCAAACCTTGGCTCATCGTAAAACCAATTATTATTGGTGTAGTTAGTATATCCTGTTTTAGGTATATTATTTTGCTCTGGAGTTGAATTAGGCTTTGGTCTTGAATTAAAATTCGTCTGACTGAAGCCAGTGAGCAAACTAAAGAATATCATGTTTATAAATAAATCTGCAAAAATGTTTTGCAAATCATCTTGTGGTTGTGTTACTTTACGATTGTGAATACCCTGTGGTTTGATATCAAATAGAGCATCTAAGAAGTCTATACCATTGAAGTCACGCCTAGGTGTATATGTAACATTTTTGTTACTAAAAATATTATTTTTAGTATCAAAGTTATTAAAATGATCATGTATAAAAGCATTTTCGTTGCTTTTAGGAAAAAATACAGACATTTTGCCTTCCTTTTTTTTAAATTAAGTGTTTTTACAGTAGGTATTTTCTTAGATAAGATACATAGCAATAAAGTTCATATTAATTTAATAAATTTAATATTTAACTTTTTAGTAACACAAATAAATTATTTTAAAAAATTCTATTTTTGAAATATCTACTATAATTTAACTAATATTATTAGTACTTTATGAGGAAGATTTATTATGACTACCGAAAAATTGCAGTTGTTCAGTTTTAGTACTTGTCCTTATTTACAGAGTATAATTATCAATTTAAAAGAAAAGCAACAACCATTTGATGTAACTTATATCGATTTAGTTAATAAAGAAGATTTTGCTGATATGCAAATACCTATAGGTAGAGTGCCAATATTAAAAGTTGGTGAAGAACTATTATT
Organism: Candidatus Gorgonimonas leptogorgiae; assembly: GCA_929200515.1. GTDB lineage: Bacteria > Pseudomonadota > Gammaproteobacteria > Pseudomonadales > Endozoicomonadaceae > CAKMZJ01. Next base: position 17,977 of record CAKNAD010000020.1, read on the forward strand.
TGAATCTAGTGCTATTAACGAATATATAGAAGATATTTCTACTAATAAATTACGTCCTGAAGACCCAATGCAATGTGCATACAGCAGATCTTGGATAGTATTTATACAAGATACGTTAATATCATTATATAAAATATTTGCTGCCCCAAATGAAGCTGAATACACAGAATATTTAGAAAATTTATCAATCCAGTTAATAATATTAAATAGGGCTACAAGCACGCCATATTTTATGGGCAAAAATATGAGTTTAGTTGATATTGAAATAGCACCTCTGTTATATCGTATTCAACTTATTAAAAATATTAAAGGCCCCGATTTATTGGTAGATACTAAAAAATTGCAACAGCTAGCTAATAACTTATTTAATAAAAAAAGCATAGTCGAATCTGTACCCGAAAATTTTAATAATGATTTTATAGAAAAAATTAAAGGTTTTGATGGCCATCTATCGAAGATTACTAATATTTAAATGTATTGATAGTATATTTCAAAGCTAAAAAACAAGTGTTTCTAACATAAAATTGTGTTGCCGATAAACTAGCTATCTGTTTAATATTTTACAATGAATTTAAGGTAAAGAGATTAAATTAAGAGTTTAAGAGAGCTTATGAAGATTCGCAAACCAGCAGTTGCAGGAACGTTTTATCCCGATAGCAAAACCCAATTAACCCAAGAAATTCATCAATTATTAAATAAACAAGTTGTGCAAGATAGCTTGATACCTAAAGCCATGATTTTACCTCATGCGGGAATAATATATTCTGGAGAAGTAGCAGCTGCTGGTTATAATTTAATTAGTCAAATCAAACAACAAGTAAAGCAGGTAGTTTTATTGGGTCCCTCACATTATGTGGCTTTTTCTGGAATAGCAACTAGCGATTGTGATGCCTTTATAACACCTTTAGGTACTATACCTCTAGCAACAGATTTAGCACAAACATTAGCGACTAAATTTCACCAAGTTGCAGTAATGAACGATGCTCATGATAGAGAACACAGTTTAGAAGTTCATTGCCCATTTTTGCAATGTACATTAGATAAATTTACCTTATTACCCTTAGCTGTTGGTGATTGTAGTGTACAAAAAGTAGCAGAAGTTATTGAATTCTTGTGGCAACAGCAAAACACTCTGATAATAATCAGCTCAGACTTAAGTCATTATCATAGTTACGAAGAAGCTATTGAATTAGATAACAAAACCGCAGAGAAAATCTTAAACTTTGATACTAGTGTTACCCCAGATCAAGCTTGCGGATGTTATCCTGTTAATGGCATGTTAGCAGTGGCTAAAAATAACAAACTTGCAATAAAAAAGTTATTAATGCAAAATTCTGGAGATACCTCCGGAGATAAATTCCGTGTTGTCGGCTATGGTGCTTTTGCACTTTATAGTTAATTTTGAGTAGTTTAACTACCTCTATGTTATTCCATTTAATTTACCCATGGATAGCCCAATATTATCGTATCTGCTACTTTTTAATACGTTAGGATTTATTTGTAAATCTGAGGTGATATTAACATCCTTAGTTGCAGCTATTTTGTTTGCTAAGGAGTCTTGTATCATCAAACCTGGAGAAAATATAACAGATTGTTTTAGTACCAAATTATTATCTCGATAACTTAAACTGTTCGATCTGTTATGATTATTAAACTGACCTTTACCATAATAATTATCAGGTATTGCT
>CAKNAD010000021.1:0-260 GCA_929200515.1 Candidatus Gorgonimonas leptogorgiae
CTTAGTGACTTAGCTAAAAAAGTATTAGCCGTATTTGGTGATGGTTCAGCTACTACTAAATCAGCTGAAAAGCTTAAAGGAATAGCATTCGAGCAATTAACATCAGATGAAGACCTAAAAAAAGTTGTTGCTATATCTGAAGCTGATTTAATTGCTAGAGTTAATTTAGCAAAAGGCGTTTCCACTGACCAGGCAGCATTGCTAGACCTCTTCAAAGTTGCAAAAGAAGAAACTGCTGACGCAGCTAAAAAAGCTACTTT
>CAKNAD010000021.1:270-19564 GCA_929200515.1 Candidatus Gorgonimonas leptogorgiae
GTCTTCTGCTATGATAGATGATAAAGTGAATATGTCAAAAAATGCTGCGAAAAACTACAGTGAATTACAAGAACTTTTCAAGGTGGCAAATAGTACAACTGACGTAGCCAAAAAGTCTGCTCTAGTTAACGAAGCTGTAGAAAAACTAGTTCCAAATGCTCGTTCTACCTTTGGAGCTGTTAGCGGTGCTTCTAAAACTGTAACAGGAAATGTTGGAGATCACCTAAAAGTGATGCAAGCTGGTGGAGTTAACTCTGGCGACAGTGACTATGCCGATGGCAATGTTTGGTTGCGAATGAATTATTTACAGCAAACTGTAGATGCACAAGATGCTGCTCCAGGCTACAAGCAAAAATCTATGGGATTTGGTATCGGGGTTGACCAACCATTAAACGACAAATTCACTATGGGTTTAGCTTACAACTTTGTGAGGTCTGATGTTGACGGCGAAGATGGCTACCTAAGAGAAGACGACGTTAAGTCTCATGGTTTTGGTGGTTATGTAACTATGATGCACGACAACCTATTTGCCGATGCGCAAATAAACTATGTTAAAAACAAAGTTGATGGCTTCCGTAAAGTAACTTCTGAGTCTACTAAAATAACCTATAAGTACGATGCCGATGTACTTAATGCGATGATTGGCTTAGGTATGCATGTTGATTTAGAAAACCATTGGTACGCTAAACCTAAACTTTGTTTTGCTTTTGCTAACCACAAAACCGACAAATACAACGAAGAAGGTAGCACTTTAGTTTCTACAGATATCGATGCTGCTAGCCACCAAAGTTCTGAAGTTGGCTTACAGTTAACTGTAGGTGCTGATTTAATGATGGATAACTACAAAGTTATGCCTAAATTAAATATGGGCTTTATGTACGACATGAACGACAAAAAAGACAAAGTAACTTTCACTTTCATGGGCGATGATAGCTTTGTTGCTGAAGGTCCTAAGCGTGATCGTTCTAACTTTAACCTTGGCGTAGGTGCTGGCTTTATGATGGAAAACGTAACTCTAAGCTTAGATTACGGTTTTAATTGGTCTAGCAATACTAAAACTCATGGAATATCTGCTAAGTTAGGTTGTATGTTCTAAGACTTAGACATTCTCATTTGCTAAAAAAGCGACTTTAATAGTCGCTTTTTTTTTATGTTTTTAAAATTAGCTAAAATAGTTTATACTGCTTCTTTAAATTAAAAGGAGTTTTTATGTGTAATAATGTACCTAATAATGCAGGCAATCAAGCGCTTTATAGTGCTAATACTCAAAACCCGAGAGACATGTCTAATCAAGCTTCTAGTAGCGTAGCGCCTATCACCGTAGCTTCTAGCACTACAAATATTATCACTACAGAGAGAATAATAGCGCTATTAGAAAGAGAGAATGAATATCTTAGAGATAGGTTTATATGTAAGTCTGATCGTTGTCTAAACAAAGTATCTACCGTTATACTTCCTTGTGGCCATGTTAATCTTTGTAGGGATCATGCAGACCAATTAGATCGGTGTCCACAGGATAATAGCGTAATTAAAGCCTTTACGGATATATATATGTCGTAGACTAACAATAAATTTTACCTTCAGTTGTTGTAAAAAGTCGTTAATTTAGCTTTGAAAGCAAGTTACTTTCATTTAGATAATATTCTATCTAGCAGGTATTGTGCTCCACTCGCTAAAGTAAAACATGCCACTATTATGTACATCCAAAATAAATCAAATTTATAATCAGTAGGCACATAATTTTTAGTTAAAATTATAATAGCTAATGCCATTTGCATAAAGGTTGTTATTTTTCCTAATAATTTAGGTGTTATTTTTGTAAATAAAAATATTTTTCTATATACAAAAATAAAAGCTAACATTAGGCAATCTTTGCCTACTATTATTACAGTAAACCAAACAGGTACCATGCTTGATTTCAGTAAAGCTAAATAACAAGACATTAGCAGAAATTTATCTGCTAGTGGGTCTATAGTTGCACCTATGTGTGTTTCCCATAAAAATTTTCTTGCTAAAAAACCATCAAAAAAATCGGTTACAATAGCTATTGATAGCAAAATAGTGGAGTAATAATAATTATAATTTAAAATATTAATACTTATAGGAACAGCAAGAAAAAATCTAATTAACGTCAAAGTGTTTGGCAAGTTCTTGAGCATAGTAAATAAACTATATAAATTCCCAGAGTTAATACACCTAACTAATAAATCCACAGCTAAATTAAAATTAAGGCAATTTATTTGGAACTTGCCTCAATATAATAATATAATAGATTTTTAGCTTTAGGTAAAAGATATTAACTTGGTAGAAGTTTTTTTGTGTAAAATTATAGTTTTTGGGGGATCGTATATACAGGCGGCAGTTGTGGATGCTGGTGTTAATCTACCTCCTGTATGTTTAGCAAATAAAATACTCTGTATTTGCTGTTAACAATAAACTGCTAAAAGCGACTGTTTACTATTAAATAGAATAGAGATAACTTGCTAAAATGAGGCTTAAGTCAATAAAATTATCGGGGTTTAAATCTTTTGTAGACCCAACTATAATAAAGTTTCCTTCAAACATGTGTGCAGTTGTTGGCCCTAATGGTTGCGGAAAATCTAATGTAATAGATGCTGTACGTTGGGTTATGGGAGAATCCTCAGCAAAATATTTGCGTGGGGAATCGATGACCGATGTTATTTTTAAAGGATCTAAACAACGCAAACCTGCTAATCAGACATCAGTAGAGCTATTGTTCGATAACCAAGAAAAAAAGTTAGCAGGTGAATATTCTGCATATGATGAAATCAGTATTAAGCGTACATTAACAACAGACGCTAAAAATAGTTATTTTTTAAATGGCACTAAGTGCAGACGTAAAGATATAATGGATATATTTTTAGGTACTGGGCTAGGGCCTAGAAGCTATGCGATTATTTCACAAGGCATGATTTCTAACTTAATAGAATCTAAGCCAGAAGAATTACGAGCATTTATTGAAGAAGCCGCAGGTATTTCTAAATATAAAGAAAGACGACGAGAAACAGCTAATAGAATACGCAGAACCACAGAAAACCTTGAAAGACTTGCAGATTTACGCCAAGAGCTAGAAAGGCAGTTAAACAATTTATTTAATCAAGCACAAACCGCAGAAAAATATAAAACCCTGAAAAACAATCAACGGCTAAAAAAAGCAGACTTACAAGCATTAAAATGGCAACAAATTAATGGTGATTCGCAAGCTCAACATTTAGCTATTTCTAAGTTAGAAGAAAATTTAGAGCAAGTAAATGCACGGAGTCAGTCTATTAGTGGATCTATTGAAACCGACCGCAACTTACAACAAGAGTTGTCTGTGGTTTATCAGCAGCAGCAAGATTTGTTTTATCAAATGTGTAGTTCTATAGCAGCGCTAGAGCAAAAAATAACTCATAGAGATAGCCGCTTACGTGAGCTTTCTAGTGATTTAGATCAAATTGCTAGTAATTGGGATAACGCTAAGCAACAATTGAGTGCAGATAACCTAGAGCTTGAACAGCTAATTCAACAAGAGCAACAATTATTGCCCGAGTGCGAAATGCATCAACAAGTATACGAACAGGCAAAGGCAACTTTAGAGCAACTAGAAGCTCAGCAAAATAAATTTCATATTAAATGGGAGGCTTTCCATCAGCAGTTAAGTGCACAGCAAATAGTAGAGTTAGAGCAAGCAAAAGTTGAGCATTCTGAGCAGATATTATCTAGGTTGCATCAAAGAAAACAAAAAATAACCCAAGAGTTATCGGTAATCAATTGTAAAGATACCCAAGAACTAGATTCCATCGAGTATAAATTAACTGAAGTCGAATTACAGTTAGATAACATCAGCGATGAATACAATCAAACCAACGAAGATTTACAGCAACAACGTAATGCTATTAACCAAATAGCAGAGCAACTAGTAACTCTAAACTCAGCTTTAAGCAAAAAGCAAGGTAAGCTAGCTTCATTAGAAGCCTTGCAGCAATCCTCTATAGCTGAAGATTGTGCAGTTTCTAGTTGGATAACCGCAAATAAATTAGATTATTGTAGTAAGTTAGTAGATGAAATCAGCATTGAAAATGGTTGGGAATTAGCTCTTGAAGCGATACTAGGCAACGACTTGCAAGCCATTTGTGTTGATTTTACTCCAGAAATAACTAATGCCATAACCGAGTTGCAACAAGGTGTTGTAACTATGGTAGCAACAGACAGTAATTGTGCGACTAGCAATAACAATTTAAAATTAACTTTATTAATAGACAGAATAACTCAAGGTAAGCAGTTAGCTAGTAGCTTGTTAACTAATGTTTATACTGTTGATTGTTTATCTGAAGCGTTAACTGTGCGTAATAACTTACAAGCGACAGAGGTAATATTAACTAAAGAAGGAGTTATAGTAGCTAAAAATTGGGTCAAAGTCAGAAAGGCATTTATCGATGGTGGCTCGGTGTTATCAAGAAAACTAGAATTAGAACAACTAGAAGATCAAATTGCAAGCGATCAACAAGTTATAGAACAATCACTAGAGCAACAGTTAACTATGCAACAACAGTTGCTTGATTACGAAAGCTTACGTGAGCAACAGCAAGTACAACGTGATGAAATCCAACAACAAAAACTAGACTTAGTTACCAAAATAGAGCATTTAACCGCTAAGGGTAAAACCGCACAAGATCTATATAACAGGCTGAACACCGATTTAGCAGAAATAAACTCTCAATACGAACAAGAAAAATCAATTATTAATGAATCCAGAGAAAAATTACAATATGGTCTTGATAACATGGAGGCTAACCAGCAACAAAAATTAGAGTTGCAACAAGAAAAAGACCAGCTAACTAATCAGTTGTTAGAAGCTAGAAGTAGCTACGATGCATCTAAAGAAGAATCACATAAAAATGAACTACAACTACAGCTTATTAATAGTAAAATTTCAGCACTACGTACCGCAATAGCCAGAATAAGCAAACAGGCTACTGATTTACGTATTAAAAAAGAGGCGATTCAGCAGTCGTTGTTGCAAACTCATGATCCAGACAACAACTCTCAAGAAGAATTAGAGTTGATGCTAGCAACAAAAATAACTGAAGAACAAAAAATGCATGAGGTTAAACAACAGCTTGAGCAAGTAGAAACTAAAATTCATGCAGATAACCAGTTAATAGAAGAGGCGAGAAATAGTGCCGAGGTTATTAGAAGTCAACTCGAGCAACTGCGTATGCAACACCGAGAATTATATGTGCGTGCTAAAGCTATAGAGGATCAACTTCGAGAAGATGGCTTTAATTTACAAACAGTTTGTAATAATCTAGAAGAAAACGACACTGTAGATGACTGTGGGCAACAGTTACAACAAATAACCGAAAAGTTAGATAAACTAGGCTTAGTTAATTTAGCTGCCATAGATGAGTATGAGGTACAATCAAAACGTAAGCAGCATCTAGATAGCCAAAATGATGACTTACAAGCAGCTTTAGATATTTTAGATTCCGTAATTAAAAGAATAGACAAAGAAACGAAACAACGCTTTAGAGCTACCTTTGACCAAATAAATTATGGTTTAGGGTATTTATTTCCTAAGGTATTTGCTGGTGGTCAGGCTTATTTACAATTAAGCGAAGATGACTTGTTAACATCGGGGGTTACTATAATGGCACAGCCGCCAGGTAAAAAAAATAGCACTATACATTTGTTGTCTGGGGGTGAAAAAGCACTAACAGCAATTGCTTTAGTGTTTGCTATTTTTCAGCTTAATCCATCGCCTTTTTGCATGCTCGATGAAGTAGATGCACCTTTAGATGACAGCAACGTAGGTAGATACGCTAATATGGTTGCAGAAATGAGTAATCAGGTGCAGTTTATATATATTACTCATAATAAAATAGCTATGCAGCAGGCAAATGAATTAATTGGAGTTACCATGTATGAACCTGGGGTATCTCGTCCTGTGGCTGTTAATATAGAGCAAGCAACTATAATGGCAGAAGTTTAATAATGTTATGCATTTAAAATAACATAACTAGCTATACGGCTTGCTATTCCAATTGTTACCATAAGTAGTGTTAACCAAAAAAACAGCACCCAAGGGCGAAAATTTTTTCTTGGTGTTGCTGATTCATAGCTAATGTATTCGTCTACTAGTTTTTGATCTTCTTTATTAAGTTTTGTTTGTTTCATTTTAACACCATATTATTTAGTTGAAATTTTAATAAAAATATAGGTTATACGTAAATATGTGTATAATATAGAATATGCGTTTACATAGTAATTGTATCTCATTTTTTTTTATAATTATTTTATTTGTATTACTTATTTTTGTATTTAACCCTAATACACAAAATCAGATGCTACATACTAAACAATTGACAAAAATAAATATTTTAGGGATATTTAATTATACTACAAAAGAGGAAATACAACACATATTAGAAGAAGTTTTTAAAAAACATGAGCATGTTGCAATACTAAAACTACATAATACGTTAACTAACAAGTTGCTTTTTATAGATAGCATAGATATTACTTTCCAAAAAGATGAGTTATCTATTTATATGGAAGAGATGTATCCTATTGCGATCATTAATGATAAAAAGCTTTTAACGAATACAGGGGTTGTCGTTGATTATGAGTTTGTTATACCTCAATCTAATCTACCTACATTATATTGCGATGAGACTAAAATCCAACAAATTATATTCTTATATTTAACCATGAATCATATATTTAAAGGCTTAAGTTTTAAAATAAAATCATTAAAAGTTGATAGTTTTTCTGGCTGTAATTTTATTATAGAAGATGTTGAGGTTAAAATTAGTTATAAAAATATGATTGAAGATATACAAAAGTTTATCATGCTATATAACACCAAATTAATAGGTGTTTGGTCTAATGTAAAAAAAGTAGATATGAGGCATTTAAATGGTGGTTCTGTATTATGGAATAACAATTTCAATTTAAGATAATTCATTTACATTTAATACCGATATTTGGTATTGATATTTTTAAGGTTGATACCATGACCTCTACAGAAATTGGAAGCATGATTGTTGGATTGGATATTGGCACATCAAAAGTAGTAGCTATAGTCGGCGAAATAGACCGTAATGGCTTGATAAAAATAATTGGAATTGGCTCTTATATATCAACTGGATTAAAGCGTGGAATGGTTATAAATATAGAAGCAACCATTCATGCTATACAGCAAGCAATTAAAGAAGCAGAACTAATGGCTGGGTGTAAAATACATTCTGTGCATGTGGGCATTGCAGGCAGTCATGTAAAGAGTTTAAATTCTAATGGTATAGTTGCTATTAAAGATAAAAACGTTAGCAGAGAAGATGTAGCTCGTGTTATAGATGCCGCAAAAGCTGTAGCCATGCCAGCAGATCAAAAGCTATTGCATACTATCGCACAAGAATTTGTTATAGATAATCAAGATGATATTAAGCATCCAATAGGTATGTCTGGAGTCAGACTAGAAGCTAAAGTGCATTTGGTTACTTGTGCAATAAATGCAGAGCAAAATATAAGAACATGTATTAATAGTTGTAATTTACAAGTAGACGACATAGCTCTTGAGCAGTTAGCATCTAGCCAGTCTGTGCTTTCCGAAGATGAAAAGCAGCTTGGCGTGTGCTTGGTTGATATTGGAGGTGGCACTACTGATATTGCAATTTTTACTGGAGGAACTATACGTTATACTAGTATGATACCAGTAGCTGGAAATCATGTTACTAATGATATATCTTTAGCGTTTCATACACCTACAAGATACGCAGAAGAGCTAAAAATAAAGTACGCTTGTGCAACTAAAGATTTAGTTGGCAAAGATCAATCTATTAAGGTTTCATATGTTGGCGATCGTCCACCTAAGCAGTTTTCTAGACACTGGCTAGCAGAAATAGTAGAAGCGAGATACGAAGAAATATTTAGATTAATCAAATATGAAATACATAGTAGTGGTTTTAAAGATAGCATTCCAGCAGGTGTAGTAATTACGGGTGGGACTTCAAAAATAGAAGGTGCCATCAATTTAGCAGAAAAAATTTTTGGTACCCCTGTTCGTTTAGGAATTCCAAAATATATTTCTGGATTTGTTGATGTTGTTAGTAGTCCAATTTATTCTACAGGAGTTGGTTTATTGTTATATGCGCAAAAAAAGCAGAAATACGGTTTAGCACTAAAGAAGAATATAACCAAAAAAATAAGTGTTTCTAGGCGCATAACAAAATGGTTTCAAGGTAATTTTTAATTCGAAGTTGGTGTGTGTTTGATTGATAATGTGTTTTTATTTGTTTAAGTAGCTAAGAATATTCTGTTTTAAACTGTAATTTTTCAGTAGAAGACGTATAATAATACTAAAATTAAACAATGAGGGTGTTGTTAAAAATACATTAGATGATTTACAAAAATCGAGTGAAAAAATATTTTTACCTCATAATGTAATATATAAATAAATTTAATTCCAGAAAAATCGCTAGGATGTCGGCTTTGTATATCTTCTATTTGAAGATATATACATTTAGATTGCTACTTATTAATTTAGTATCGCTAAAAGTTATTAAGTATAATTAATAAACTAAAAATTACTTTTTGAAGCCGAAGTTTTAAAGTATAAGATGTATGACTAATATTTTATCTCTCATTTGATATTTTTATTGAGAATTAAAATGACGATGTTTAATTATAAGTCGTATGTTTTTATTTATTGCGAAAAGGAGATGATTAATGTTTAAATTAGTAGATGACGAGCCTCAAGAAGCAGTAATTAAGGTTATTGGTATTGGTGGTGGTGGTGGCAATGCTGTATGCCACATGTTAAATAGTATGTTAACCGATGTAGAATTTATCTGTGCTAATACCGATGCTCAAGCATTGAAAAAACAGCATGAAAAAGCACACAAGCATTTGCAATTAGGAGAATCAATTACTCGAGGTCTTGGCGCAGGCTCCAACCCTGAAGTTGGCAGACAAGCTGCACTTGAAGATAAAGAAAAAATATTAGAATCTTTAAAAGGGGCAGATATGGTATTTATTGCTGCCGGAATGGGTGGTGGTACTGGTACAGGAGCAGCACCTGTTGTAGCTGAAATAGCGAAAGAAATGGGTGCATTAACTGTAGCAGTAGTTACCAAGCCTTTTGGTTTTGAAGGCAGTAGGCGTATGCGTGTAGCAGAAGAGGGGTTAAGCGAGTTACAAAAAAGTGTTGATTCTTTAATAACAATACCTAATGAAAAATTAATGCCGGTTTTAGGATCAGATGCCAGCTTGCTTACAGCATTTAGTACAGCTAACGATGTTTTACTTGGAGCGGTTCAAGGGATATCAGAACTGATAACAAGAGACGGCTTAATAAATGTTGATTTTGCAGATGTTAGAACAGTAATGTCAGAAATGGGCATGGCAATGATGGGTACAGGCACAGCTACTGGGTCGAATAGAGCTGTAGAAGCAGCAGAAAAAGCAATTAAAAGTCAGTTGCTTGAAGATGTAGACTTAGAAGGCGCAAAAGGTGTGCTAGTTAATATTTCTGCTGGAACTGATTTTACTGTTGGAGAATATAATAGCGTAGGTGAGGTTGTAGGGCAGTTTGCTTCTAACGATGCAATGGTTGTTATCGGTACGGTTATAGATCCAGAGTTATCTGATGAATTACGTGTTACTGTAGTTGCTACAGGTATAAGCCTCATGAAAGATAGCCCAACAAAAAAAATTGCTGGCTTAGAGCAAGATTTAGAAGACGGCAGTTTGAATTTTAAGAACTTAGATATCCCTGCTGTTGTTAGAAAAAATCAATCAACACCTGAAGCTGGTGTCACTGAAAAAGCAGATAGAGTATATTCTTTAGATAACAAAGAAAATGCAAGCTATTTAGATATCCCAGCTTTTTTGCGTAGACAAACAGAAAGTTAGTATTCATTAAAAGCCTCAAAGTTGAGGCTTTTAGGTGTTATCATGAGTTGGTGTTTATCAAAAAATAAAAATATAGCATTTTCAGTTATGTGTATCTAATATTGCATACTGAATTGGTGAACTACCTCGCCTTAAAAGGCGAAGCTTCTAGCTTCATCGGCTATTGCTATCAATAAGATAGACTTATATAGAAGCCTCGACTAGCAGTAACGGCTGTACCGTCCGTCATTAAAAGTGTCTTAATAAAAAAATTAAAATTCTGCATCTTGTCTATTTTTAAATTCGCTAATAAACTTATTCAGTGCTATAACTAGTTTATCATTTATAGCTAAATTAACATGATGTTGCATTAGTTGAGAGTGGTGCCTTTCTTTACTGTGTTTATCTAGGCACTTTTTAATATAATTTGAGATAGAATGAAAACTAGGATCAAGAGCCTGTAATAAGTATTTACGAGCATTATCAGATAACATGCCCCCTTGCCCCCGTTTTAACAAAAACATAAATGTAATTTTTTTGGTTTTGGTTATTGATAATTTATTTGAGTTTTGTTTACCAAAAAAATTAATTAATATCTCATTATTATTTAAATCATATAATGGCTTTAATTTATAAATATAATCAATTGCTTGCTGGTAATTATAATTAGTAACATGATTAAATAATATTTTAAAATGAGCTAAAAAATCTTTACTAAAAGCTAATTTATAAGATAATACTTTTTGTAAAAATGCTATCCAAGGGTCGCCCATTTTTGTTGGTATTTTTGTATTTCCTGAAGGCAATACTGATAAATAAGATTTACCTGTTTGCAAAGCATAACTAGTTATATTTGCTCCTTCTACCAATATGGGCATTGTAGTATTATCAATTAAATAATGAAATACTGCCTTAGGTAAAGAAGGAAAAAATAGCACAATAACGTTGTTGTCAGATAAACAAGAGTTAATTTGATTGAAATAATTATTTTCATCTTCGCATTTTGATAAATCAATTATAATAGTATTTTCATTATTGAATTGTTGCTTGTTTACTATTAATGTGTTTGATATTACTGATAAAACTATAGCTTGTTGACGCTGTATAGATAACTCAGTTGATGCATTTATCCATGTAGATAAAATAGTTTCTGCGTTTTTTTTAATATAAGTATGATGTAAACCATAAATAGTGCCATGATGTATTTTTTTGTTTTTAATTTTTTCTGCAATCAAAGTTATTATAGTTGATAATGTTTCAGCCGCATATTTCGATTTAACTGTTATTAATAAATCAAATAACCAATTTTTACATGCGTTTTTTCCTGTATATTTAATAGGAAGAGTAGCTTGTTGTTCTCTTAAAATTGAGTAACTTGGGTTTTTGCAGTCAATTTTGCATTTTGGCTTTGTGTCGGTTTCTGCAAAAATAATATTTTCAAGATGCATTCTCCATGAAAAAGGATATATAGTAATTACATTGCTTAAATTTTGATTATTATCCTTAAAATTTTCTTGATAAAACACAAAAACTAAATTTTCTTTAACTGTGGTTGCTCTAAGTTCTTCGTGTTTGCTTAGGCATTTTATGCCTATAGTTGATTCTATAAAATTTCTTGTTTTTTCTTGAATAGTGTCATTATTAGAACTTATCTCATCGATAAACCTGATGTTCACTGTACACCCATCTTTTATTATAGTTTGTGGCAACTTCAACTGGGAGTCGATGCCGTTTAATAAAAAAGATAATTTGCGAACGATATATTTTTTTGTTTTTTGGTATTGGTGTTTTTTATACAGTGTGTAAGATTCTCTGCGTTCATCTATAGTTGAATTATCGGGCGGAGAAACATATATTGTTACTTGTTTTATCCCTAAAGATATAAGTTGATTTAGCATATTTAAACAGGCATTTTCATCTCCAAAAGTATGGAATTTTTTTTTGTCTGCGGGGTAGTATTCGCTATTTAAATAAATAGCAACACTTTTTAAATTTTTTATGAAGTCTGTTGTAGAGCTAAATATATCTTCAGTTTTTGATTTTAAAGACATTATATCTACATCTAAATAATCTATAGATTTAAATATATTGTTTTTTGGATTCACATGGTATCTTGCTTTGAATAACTTACGGCTATTTATTTTATCTTCTATAGATATAGCAGTATTTATAGCTGTTGTTATTTCTTTATTTAACGATAAATCATGAATTGTTTTTATATAAGAGGGTTCAAAAAAATATGTTTGAGACTGATATGAATTTATAATTGCAGATGAAAAAATTTTATCGGGATGTTTGCAGGCATAAATAAAAAACTTCTCTACTAAAGATTGCGAGACTAAATATATTTTATCTTGTTTAAATATACAAGATAAAAAGGTATCTATCTTTTTAATGTTATTTCTTTTTATGAGGTCTAGGATTATGCCATCATAAATATTGTTGCAAAGAAGTTTGGTTAATATTGTAGGCTGTTGCATTAATATGTCTTTAATTGCATTGCTATCATCTTCTTGAAATAATAAAGCACCGTATAATTTACTATATAGCTCATCAGGTATTTCTTTATCAAATAAACTAATTTTATATTTTGCTATATATTTATAAATTATATTTGTTTTTTGTTGATCGTTGCTACAATAGTTTTCAGTAAGAATCATACTGCTGGTTATATTTTGTTCTGTTATTAGTATTGGTTTATCTGTTTTTATATATGTTGAATTCATGTCTATAATCATTCTTATCAAAGAGTTCTGTAAAACCCGTTTCTTTAGGTATGGGATATAAGGCATAAGTATACACGCGGCAGATGACAATGCTAGGTTTCAGGGCTAAAGAAAAAGATGTATCTTCAGGTAAAAGGTGTATAATCTGTAAAATACTGTCTTAGCTAAAAACTTATAATCACTTGCTGAAAATTCGCATTTCATATACTTGACTTTCCCTCAAATATCTGTAGAATACAACATATAGCATAATTGCTATTTACTGCTCAGACAGATGGCTTCGTCTATCGACCACACTTGGTTTCAGAGCTAACCGTTAGGCTGACGGGGATAGTCTTTGGAAATGTAGGTCTCGTTAGAGAACTAGCCTAGAAACCACCTAGCATACTTGTATGATCTAGGAATCCACGACCTTTAGGTCGTGGAGGAAGTCACTTGAGGGCAAAAATATTGTTTATATCTATTAGCTCGTTAGAATTCAGCGGGTTAGTCCCTGTGTTTATATACCATTCACAAAATCCTGCATAACTGTATATTTCATTATTGTATATAATTGGGTCGATTATTTCTTTTTTGTTTACACTAGTTAGTATGCAGTAAGAGTCTTCATCTATATTAACTTTGTAATTATATTTATTTAGGCTGTTATATTCTTTCAGTGTCCATCTACGTTGATGTTTTTTCCATGGTTCCCAGTTTTGTAAATAATTATTGAAATAATCTTCTGTAACCCTAGCGTTAATTATTTTATATGCAGTATCTGCATCGCTAGATTGAAGATTAGAAATCCCAGAATAATTCATTGATCTGTTAGTAAAATGCAAATTAAATTTATCTCTTAATTTTACTTTAAAATCTAAAATAAACTCTATTTCTTCTATGGGCTCTGTTCTTCCAAGGGAGCTATTTCTTCTGTAGATTTCTTCTGCATAGTCTATAGCATATTGAGTAATTTCATCAGCATATAATTTTTGTTTAGCTAATATTTTAAGTGATGTTCCTGTTGCATCAACAATAGATTGATGTTCAGCTTGTTTTAGCAATGGCAAAAAGATAATATCAGCTAGACGTAATAAAACTCTATCTTCACAACTAGCAACAGCATCATTAATAACTGCTAAAATATCTTCTCGCATTGCATCATCTTTATTAAGAAGTTGTAAAATATATACTACTTCAGTAGCTAGTTTTTTTCTGGTAGATTTGTTTAAAAAATCTCTAGTATTAATTAGTTTTTGTAAAAATAATAGTAAATCTTTAATTTCGGCTATGGTAATATTTGTTATATTGATATTATTTTCTTCAGCTATAATTTGTAGCCAAAAAGCTATTAAATTTTCAAGTTTTTTATTTGTTTTAAGGGTAATAGGTATGTTGAAATCTTGTTCTTGTACAATATGAATATTACGAGGAAGGTATTGTCTATAATATTTCTTTATTGCTATTTCGGGTATGCTACTATTTATTAATGTTATAGAATGCTGTTTTTTGTCAATAAATGGTAGGCTTTGGGGTATATTAGCAAACCAGTATTCAGGTAAAGATATTAGTGCATTGCATCTATCTATTTTTAAATCACCAGAAATTAATATTTTATTTGGAAGAGAAGTTATATATGGGCAAGAGGTAAGAAAAAAGTTTGCTCCAATAACCATACCCTCTGGTATTGTGTGTATATCGCAATGCTCTATTGTTAAATTATATTTAACTGTTAAACTTGGCAGCGAGATATTTCCGCAGTACATTAGTGTTATGTTTTCAGTAGTATCAGAAAATTTCGGTAACTGTGATACATTAGGGCAACTAAATAAAGCTAAGTTTTTATGTATTGTTATGTTATCTTTTAATTCTATGTTAGAGTCTGTTATTTCTAATGATTGCAATTCTAAATTATCAGGCAATTCTTTAATATGACATTCTGTAATTGATAGCTGGTTTTGAATAGTAATATCACTTGCTAGTGTTGTTAAGTTTTGGCATTTTTCAATATATAAGTTCACAACAGTTAAATTAGCTGGAATATTAGTAATATTATTACAAGAGTTTATTATTAAATCGCCTGTAATTGTTAACTTGCTCGGAAGGTTGTAAATATTACTATCTTCTAGTACTACCTTTCCCGTTACTATAATAGCTATATTAGGTAAAGTGCCACTATTCAGTTTGGCAATAAATTCATTTGGAGTAAGATCTATACTTTTATTATTGATAACATCTATATTTCTATCAGTAATATCAGTATGCTCAATAATACTGGCATCATGCATAAGTTCATCTATAAATTCATTAGTATTTTCTTGAGCTTCTGTGATATGTTCTGCAGATAAACCTGTTGTAGTTGTTAAATGGGTTCTATTAATCATTGTAATTCTTCATTATGTGCATATAGATAAAAGTAATAATAAATTAATAGACAATAATTTTTTTGTTAAGTTCAGATATCACCTTTAAAGATTCAAGTAAAAATTCATATACAAATTCTTGCAAATATACTAAAATACCTGTTTATTACTTTACAAGTACACAAAAATTAAAAAATTATTTTTTATATAATATCAACATAAATGATAAAACAAGTGAGGCTTTGTGTAGCCTCACTATTTTATATTCTAAGGGGCTAGTATGATTGGTACGATAATTGAAGATTTATTGGTTAATGTCTCAGCACCTACAGTGACTGAATTTTTTATTATATTAACTCTAGTAGTTTTTGTGATTGCATGCCATCAAGGCTTTAAAGGTAAACATTCACGGTTTCTTGAACATGCTCCTAATGTCATGACATCTCTTGGTATTCTCGGTACTTTTATTGGTATTGTTATTGGGTTGTTGCAATTTAATCCAACCGAAATAGATACTAGTATTTCATCATTACTTGAGGGTTTAAAAACCGCTTTTATTACTAGTTTTATCGGTATGTTTTTTTCTATTGTATTTAAATTTATAGATACTTGGAAATTTGCACCTAAGCGTGAAGCGGCAGAAGCAGTTGATGATACCCCTAAAGATTTTTATGAGCATATAGAGCAACAAACAACACTACTTGAAAAGTTATGTACAAGTTTAGCAGGAGAAGAAGAAGGCAGTTTAACAGGAGGTTTAAAGTTACTACGTGCAGATCTTAATGATGCTACAAGGCAGCGTAAGCAAGAAGCACAAGAGTTTGCTACTACCCTATGGGATAAATTAGATGATTTTGCAAAGGTGCTTTCTAAATCTGCTACAGAACAAGTAATAGAAGCGTTAAAAAATGTTATTATTGAGTTCAATCAACAACTTACTGAGCAATTTGGCGATAATTTTAAGGCTCTTGATGCTTCAGTAAAAAAACTAGTAGATTGGCAACAGCAATATATGCAACAGTTAGCTACTATGAGTGAGCAATATGATCAAGGCGTGCAGGCAATTTCTGCGACTGAAAAAGCAGTAACAGAAATCAGTGAAAAAACTAGTGTTATTCCGCAAACTATGGAAAATTTAGCGACCATATTAGAATCTAATGATAATCAAATTAAAGAGTTAAAAAGTCATTTAGAAGCTTTTGTAGCCATGCGTGATTCTGCCATAAAAGCTGTGCCAGAAATCCAACAACAAGTAACATCAATAGGTACGCAGTTTCAGCAAGGTACTAATGCAATGAAAGAACAAATGGTTGCTGGAGCCAATGATTTTAAAACGTCGGTTGCTACTACTAACGAAGAAATAAAAAACGTATCTAAAGAAATTAAAGATCAGGTTGCAAATGTTGGTGAAAAATTTCGTGATGGCACTAACGAAATGAAGCAAGCAATGAGTAATAGTGCTAATGAATTTAAAACAGCAACTAGAGAATTTAATCAATCTATAGCGGATATGGCTACTGAAGTAGTAGATAAATCAAATGAAATTGCTAACACATTGAAAAATAGTATCAATGATACAAGCCAAAATACACAAACAATAATTAATAAACTAGATGAATATACTCAAAAATTTAATACAGAGTTACAACAAAACCTAAATAAAGTAATGGATTCTATCCGTAGTAATACAGAGACCACATTAGGTGGTGTTCAGTCTCAAATTAAGCAAGCGGTTAAAGATGCAGGTGCTTCTGTTAATGATCAAGTATCGTTATTAGATGAAGCGTTACAAAGAGAGCTAAATCGAGCTCTCGGAGAGTTAGGCAGACATTTAGGGCGTATAGCGGCAAAAATAGTTGAAGAGTATGAAAAAATGCAATCTTCTTATAAAAATAATAACAACTTCTAGTAGGGTATAATAATGAATAAATTTATTAGGCAATCTGCTAGTAGTAACCATCAAGATAGCGAACACTGGATGAGCGTTTCAGACCTGATGTCTGGATTAATGATGGTGTTTTTATTTATTTCTATTGCGATGATGCGTTCGGCATTTATTGAACGTGATAAAATTAAAGAGGTTGCTGTCGCTTATCAAGAAAAGCAAGTGGCTATTTATGAGCAGTTAATGCTTGAATTTAAAGATGATTTAGTTCGTTGGGATGCAGATATAGACAAACAATCTTTAGCGTTTCGATTTAATTCTCCAGATATTTTATTTGCAACTGGAGAAGCAACTCTTACCCCTACTTTCCAATCAATTTTACAAGAGTTTTTTCCTAGGTTTCTTAAAGTGCTTAATCAATTTCATAATGTAATTGAAGAAATAAAAATCGAAGGTCATACTAGTTCTAAATGGGAAGGAGTAACTAAAGATATAGCTTATTTTAAGAATATGGATTTATCGCAAGCAAGAACTAATTCAGTATTAAAATATGTTTATAGTATCGAAAAAAATAAAAGTACTCGAGAATGGATTAGAAATAATATAGCAGCGGTAGGTTACTCTTCATCTAGGCTAGTTTTTACAGACAAAGGCAATGAAGATAGCAAGCGTTCACGTCGAGTTACTTTTAGAGTATTAACAAATGCTGAAATCCAAATAAGAAAAATTTTAGGGGATTAATCAACAATGAAGCTTAGTTTTGATTTTAGTGAATTAAAAATAATAGCTGAGAAAATAGGTGCTGATGCAAGTGATTTTCAGTTAGATGATGTGATCAAACCTTTTGAACCTATAGAGATTGAATTAGCAACTACTGGTATAGAAGTAGATCTTGATGAAGTTGAATTAATTGATGGTGTCTTTGCTTATAAGGGCTATCATGTGGTTTTGTATATTGCTGATCATTCATTTAATATCGAAGAAGCTATTGAATATAGATCTAAAAGAAGAAAGTTTCATATTACCGATTGTTGTACTTTGCAAGAAAAAAAAAGAGATAATACATATGACAGATATGTAGCAACCAGGAAGTTAGATGGCCTTTTTAAAATACATGGTAGCGATAAGAAAGAAGGACAAGAAGTAGAGCTTGATGTTTGTATGAATTGTTTAAAGCAAACTAATTATAAAGATGCATCGGATTCGCAACGGAAGAGAAAACAAGTAAAACAAGAGTTTAATATGCAAGAGTTCTTTGCTAAGTATCAATCATCTTTTGCTAAAATGCCAAGTGGGATGGGTGCTGACCCTAATAAAACTAATTATACAGAAGATTGGGATCATGTATCAAAACAATATAGAAAGTCAATAAATTATCGTTGCGAAGTGTGTAGGCTAGATTTATCAAATTCGCATAAATTATTGCAGGTGCATCATAAAGATAGCCTGAAAGGCAACAATAATATAAATAATTTACAAGCTCTTTGTATGCTGTGCCATGCTAAAAAACATGGTCATATGCATGTATTGCCTAAGGATAAAAATAAAATTGAAATATTAAGAAAGCAGCAAGGTTTGTAGTATGACTTGTGTTTTATCTGCTTCTAAATTTTCATAGTCATAACCTTCATATTAGAAATTCATGATAAGTAATATCTCTAAAAATTACTACCAACAGCTTTAATTAATTATATTGAACTAATTGAATACTTTTTAGTCTTAATAGATAAGTGATGTATAAATATTTTTTATATCATCGCTTATAATTAAATAATATAATCAATTAATAAATACATTAAAGGAGTAATTTAATGGATAATTTAAGCCCGGCAGGCACGTCATACCCTGAGCATACAGCAGAAAACTCAAATGCTACTGTGCAAAACCCACCATATAAAACAAAAGTTGTAGATAAGGACGAGGTTTTAAAAAAAATATATGATGACTATAATGCAGATAAGGACACCCCATTAGAAAACAGAATAGTTACCTTAGTAAACGCTAAGGATAAACTAGCATACGAAGTGTTGTTAAAAGTGTTACCGAAAGAAGGCGAGGAAGTGAAAAAATATGAAACAGTATCTGACGATATATTGGAGCAGGGATACAAGGTAACTTTTATGTCGACGGAAATCGGAGCATATCATTTTTTGAGAGAAAACAATATATCGTTGGCAGATTACCCAACATTTCCAGATCTCCAAAAAGCAGTTTTAGACGCTAAAATAATAAACAATACATTAGAACTGTCTGATAGCGAGCTTAAAAACTAGAAATCTGTTAGCTTGTATTGGAGTTGAGTTTTTTGTAAATGTACCAATAATGTAGCTAGTAAAACCTCGCCCTTTAGGGCGGGGTAGTTCAGATTTTTTATGAATTGATATTGGAAGATAGCAGCAATTCCCTCTTAACAATAAAACCCTATAAAAATAGGTTTTTATATAATA
>CAKNAD010000022.1 GCA_929200515.1 Candidatus Gorgonimonas leptogorgiae
TATAATCACTTGCTGAAAACCCGCATTTCCAACTGCCACGTGTATATACACGTGGCAGATAAAAACTAAAATTTTCTATTGTTGCATGTATATTGATGTGTATACTTGTATTTACTTATTGCTTAAATTGGAATATAATAAGGTTTTGTTGGATTGTAAGCTTTATTTTGTTGGTAAAATTGAAACGAAATAAAAATAAAATAATTGTTCTAATGTTGTTCAGCAAAACATATAATTATTATTAACTATTAATTATAACTTTACTTTATTATGCTTGAGACTTATGGATTTTACTTTTTTTAATCAATTAATTTTAATATTTTCTCTATCTGTTATCGTGATTGCCTTTTTTAAGAGGTTTCAAATCCCAGAGATATTAGGGTATTTATTTGTCGGGATAACTCTTAGTGCAAATACTTTTGGTATTATAAGTCAAGATTTTGATATGACTCTACTGGCAGAAATTGGAGTAGTATTTTTATTGTTTACCCTAGGCTTAGAGTTTTCTTTAAAAACCATGGTAGCAATGAAAAGAGAAGTTTTTGGTATTGGTGGTTTACAGGTTGCATCCTCGGTATTAATAATATTTGGCATTTTATCGTTATTTAATTTTGGTAGTACAGTATCTTTAATTTTTGCATCTGCTTTATCTTTGTCTTCTACAGCTATAGTTTCTAAGGAGCTAACACAAAGCAATGAAACCCGTTCACGATACGGTCAAATTTCAATAAGTGTTTTGTTGTTTCAAGATATAGCAGCTGTTTTATTTTTAATAATGGTACCAACTTTAGCAGGAGGTACCGGACAATCTTTTGCATTTTCTATGATGTATGCATTGCTGAAAGGTACTATTTTTGTCATAGGAATGCTTGCTATTGGTAAGTGGATTTTACCAAAAATATTTCATGAAATCGCAACTGCACGATCTGAAGAATTATTTGTTTTAATGGCATTAGTTGTTGCTTTAATAGCCGCTTGGATATCCCATACGCTAGGTTTGTCAATGGCTCTTGGTGGTTTTGTAGCTGGTATGATGATGGCAGAAAGCAAATATCGGCATCAGGTAGAGGCAGATATCAAACCGTTTCGTGATGTGTTATTAGGTTTATTTTTTGTTTCTGTAGGCTTAATGTTAGATTATGAAATATTAAAACAACATTTAATAGCCATATTAATATCTAGTGTCTCTCTTATTATTTTAAAATTTAGTATTTTATATGTTATATCCAGACTACTAACAGAAACTAAAAAAAATTCGTTTAAAGCAGGTATCTCTTTAGCTCAAGGTGGAGAATTTTGTTTTGCTCTAATTGCGGTGTTTACACAATACAATAGTAATGATGATTTGCCATCTATCATCATAGCAGTAACATTAATCTCAATGATTGTTTCTCCTATTTTAATACGCAACAAAAAGAATATTTATTCATTATTATCTTCTAATAAAGCGAAAGACGATATACTAGAAAAACAAGATACAGAAGAAATAAACAGAAAAGCCTCAGAAATGCAACATCATACATTAATATGTGGTTATGGTCGGGTAGGGCAAATAATATCTAGATTCTTAGTCCAAGAGAATAAACCATATATCGCTGTTGATGATGATCCTATGCACGTAAGAGAAGCTAGCCTTGCTAAAGATCCAGTTTTTTTTGGTGATTGTCGTAACTTAGAAATTCTACAAGCGGTTGGTATCGATAGAGCTTATCAGGTAGTTGTCTGCGTCGACTGTTCTGAAACCGCAATTGAAATAGTAAAAGTAATTCGTACTAAATATCCTTTAATTTCTATATTAGTTAGGGTTCGTAGTGATAAAATGACAAAACAAATACAAGCAGCGGGAGCTAATGTAGTCATACCAGAAGTTCTCGAGTCTAGCCTTGTAATTGTAAAACAAGCGTTATTAATGTTAGGTGTTGAACCTGCTATTGTTTTACAGCGTATTAACGAAGCTAGAGAAAAAGGCTATGAAGTATTTGGTGGTTTTTATCCTAGTCTAAATGATTTTATGGTTGAGGCTAGTACAGATGATCATCGTAAAGCTATAACTATTAATGAAAATTGCAAATTTATAGGTAAAACTATAGCTGAGTGTGATTTTACAAAATATGAGATAACAATAGTACAAGTACGCCGTGGTACCCGTTTAGTACCTATACATGCAAAGACAATAATATTTGAAGGCGATACTTTAGTATTTAAAGGAACTAGTGCAAGTTTATCGAAGATAGAAAACCTTTCTTAATAAATATCTAAAGTCTTTAAAAATATACACTTTATACTGAAAATATTTCATTTGTGAGGTGTATATTTTGCAAAGATTAACCATTTCAAAAAATAAATTAATTATAAAAAGTAAGAAAAGCAATCAGAAGTAATTAAAGAATTAAAAATCGTATCCTATATTCTACTTGTAAAATAAAAAATATAACCATGGAGAAGCTTAAATTGGCAAATGCATTTAAATATATGACAAAATCACTACAAAGCGTGGTAGAAAGTGATAGATTAATAGATGTTAGAGGTCGAGTAACCGAAATAAAAGGCATGATAATTAAGGCCGCTGTTCCTGGGGTTAAAATAGGTGAGCTATGTCAGCTAATATCGCCTAATAGGAAAGAAGTGAATTATGCAGAGGTGGTTGGCTTTCAGGGTGAAGAAACTATTTTATCTTCTTTAAATGAGATTATTGGACTATCATCTAACACTGAAGTTGTTCCTACAGGAAAAGTACATCATGTTGGTGTTGGTGATCATTTACTCGGACAAGTATTAGATGGCATGGGCGAACCGTTAAATAAAGAAGCTATCAAATACGACCCTGAAGCCTATTATCCAGTATATGCATCAGCACCAGACCCTATGTTGCGTCGAATTATAGATACTCCTATGCCATTAGGAGTACAAGCTATAGACTCATTGTTAACATGTGGCGAAGGTCAGCGTATGGGTATTTTTGCTGCTGCTGGTGGGGGTAAAAGTTCGTTACTTTCTATGTTGGTAAAGGGAGCAAAACTAGATATTATCGTATTAGCCCTTATTGGTGAGCGTGGTAGAGAATTACGAGAGTTTATTGAACGCGATATAGGGAAAGAAGGTTTAAAAAGAGCTGTAGTAGTAGTTGCTACATCAGATAAATCATCCATGGAACGAACTAAAGCTGCTTTTACCGCAACCGCAGTTGCTGAATATTTTAGAGATAAAGGCAAAAGAGTATTATTATTAATGGATTCTGTTACCAGATTCGCCCGTGCTCAACGTGAAATAGGCCTTGCTGCTGGTGAGCCCCCAACAAGAAGAGGTTTTCCGCCATCTGTATTTGCAACCTTGCCAAAACTTATGGAGCGTACTGGGATGTCTAATGAAGGCTCAATAACAGCACTCTATACTGTTTTAGTTGAAGGCGATGATATGACAGAACCTGTCGCAGATGAAACTCGATCTATTCTAGATGGACATATAATATTATCTAGAAGTTTAGCCGCCGCTAACCATTTTCCTGCGATCGATATTTTACAAAGTACGAGTCGTGTTATGAATGCAGTAGTTGATCAAAAGCATTTAGAATGCGCATCTAAAATACGAACCTTATTAGCAAAATATGACGAAATAAAATTACTTGTAAGAGTCGGAGAATATAAGCAAGGATCTGATCGAGTGGCAGATGAAGCATTAAACAAAATAGATAAAATTAATAGCTTTTTAAAACAACCGATAAACAGTATAACCGATTATGAAAATACTAAAAAAGAGTTGTATCGTTTAGCAGGAATCTAGTAAATGATTCAAGACATATTATTTATAAAGAAAGATAAAGAAAAAAAAGCTATTGATATATTAAAAAAATGTAAACAAGATGTAGCAAAAAAAAAATCACAAGTAGAGGACAAACAAGGTGAATTAAAAAAATATAAAAAATGGCGTATTCAAGAAGAAACTAATATCTACGATAGCATTTTAAATAAAAATATAAAGCAAAAAAAAATTGATGAAACAAAACATAAGATTGCAAAGCTCAGAGAAAAAGATGTAAAAATATTAGAAGATATTAATATAGCCAAAAAAAAATTGCAAGAAGCTGAAGATTCATTGCTGCAAGCTCAAGAAAGCTATGATATAGCCTTCAAAGCAGTAGAGAAATTTAAAGAAATAAACGAGATCATTAATGAGGAAGAGCTGAAAGAGAAAAATCTTCGAGAGGAACTTGAAACTGAAGAGTTTTACACTAACATAGGAAAATAGGCTTAAACTATCATGGATAATAGAATAAACAATAGCTCAAGTCAGCATTCGCAAGCATTAAAATCTACACCAGAAAAAAAGCATAATCAAAGTGCTACCGAAGAAAATGTTAAATTATTTTCTAATAAGATGGCAACAAAAAAGAAGAAAAATCTCACAGGGCATTATAACCAGGTGGTTAAAAATGGTAAAAAACCTGTAGAAGATAGTATAACAATGTTATCGAATCAAGTAGCAAAAAATAAAAAAGATTATAAAAATAAAAACTCTAGCGACATGCTGAAAAAATTAGAAGAAAAGAACCATAAACAAAATGATTCTATAGCAGATACATACAATAATAAAACTCTAAATGATGAAAAACATGCTGGGATGCAGCAGAATTTTAGCATTAATAATATTAGTTCATTATCAGTTAATAATTCTGCAGCTATCAACAATACGCATTCAGATTTAAATGCTTTGTTAG
The DNA here is from genome assembly GCA_929200515.1 of Candidatus Gorgonimonas leptogorgiae. Lineage (GTDB taxonomy): Bacteria > Pseudomonadota > Gammaproteobacteria > Pseudomonadales > Endozoicomonadaceae > CAKMZJ01. The sequence goes on from CAKNAD010000022.1 coordinate 4,715, forward strand.
AGAAACTAGCCGATAAAATTCACACAACAGCTATTACATCCAAAAGTAGTTTAGCGGGTTCAGAAGTTAGAATATCACTGAAAAATGATATATTACCCAATACTGAGATCCAAATACAAAGAACAAAGTCAGAGCTAATTATTTCTTTCAATACCAATGCGGAGCAAAGTAAAGCGTTACTAGTAAACAATGAAAATAGTTTACAAAAGATATTATCAGAAAAATTTTCAGGTGATAAAGTGCAAGTTAATATCAACTTATCGCAAGAGCAAAATCAAGGCCGATCAAGAAATCAATATTTTAGTGAAGAGCAATTAGATGATGACAACAAAGAGTAATAACTCGCCGGTAATACCTATTAAATTCCCTAAAATATCTAAACAATATGTAGAGATAGATAAGCTATTTACAACTAGAGTAAGTTATACGACAATTAGTATAGATGCTTCGCAGTGGAATATTAAATTGAATTTATGTACTAGTAAAGTCAAAACTTGCATTATAGGGTTAATATATACAATAAATAATACAGAAATAATATTTAATATACCAAAAGATTTTTTACAACAGATGATTCCAAATGAATTCAGTGTTGATGCAATAATGAGTCTACCTATAGATTTAAAATCAGCTGTTATTTCTAAAAGTATGTATCCCATTATAAATACGCTAAATTCGGTGATAGGTACAAGTATAATATTTAATAAAATTTCTCAACCTGAGAAAATGGCTAGCTGTGAAAATATATCAATAAATATTTCATCTGATAATTTTCAAACTAATTTGTATACGAGTTTATCAACTAATGTAATAGAATTACTTAAAAAATTACCTAAAAAAGCAGAGAAAAACAATTTAAATATTCCTTATTTTATAGGGGTGGAAGCTGGTAGTAGCAGGCTAACAAAGTTAGAAATCAATGAATTAGAACTAGAAGATATAATCTTTATACAGCAGTCTCCTAAAAAAAACCAATGTTTTATTCGTATAAATAAATATGTGCTATTTGTAGGAGAGATTTTAAATAATAAGTTAACCATAAAAAGCAGGGTGAAACCAATGGATGAAAACTCACATATTGACGATTTTAGTGAAGCAGCTAGTGATGAGCAAACAGAAATTAACGAAAACGATATTGAACTAAATGTAGTATTTGAAGTAGGGCAACAGCAAATTAATATATCTGAGCTAAGTAAAATTTCTATAGGACATGTTTTTGATTTAAATCTACCTACTGATAATCCTGTAAAAGTTATAGTGAATGGTAAATATATTGCAGATAGTGAGCTTGTAGAAATTGATAATAGATTAGGAGTTAGAATAACTAAGTTGCATTAAGTTGTAGTAGCTTAAACCTGATTTGATGTTATTTCACTTTTATAAAAATTATACCATTCACACAGTTTAGAGTCACTACCTTTATATTAAGTAACTACAATAAAAAACAAGACTAAATTAGCAGTGTTATACAAGTTAATTAGATGTTACCTGTTCTGGAAAGTTTGATACATCATGCTGTTTTCCAACTACATAAAAATTATGTGGCGATATTAACATTTGGAATCTATGGGATGATGGTATAGATTCCTCTGTTTTTGTATTCAGATTCGACATATCTAAATTTATATCTATAAAAAAAGATTCTTGAGATATTCTATATATATTTATGGATTTTGTTTTTGCGTATGGTATTATTTCAGATGCATCTTTTTTAGCTATTTCATCTATTATTAAAGGTATAATATCTGCAAAACCAGCTTGGCAAGATAGTCCTTCTAATATTGCTCTAGAGCTATTTTCTTCTGGTAGATGCGAGTCATATATTTCCAGTGCATGATCTACTATTACCTTTGCCCCAGTTTTTAAAAATTCATCTTGCTTGTCTACAGTGTCTAATGTCAATGATTGTTGAATAATATCCTTGCTTTGTTTGTTTATATCATACAGTTCGTTACCGTTAAATATTTTTACACCTGAATTAGCACGGCTATAATCGTTTGCCATTGATTCTCGATAAGAATCAAGAAGGTCTTTAAAGGTAGAATAGTTAGACTGAGATAAGTCCCCCATATTTTTAAAAGCTTTAGATTCTTTTTTTGTATCAGGGTTATAAATTATTGGGTCGCTATCACCAAAAGTTACTCTTAACTCTCCTTGGATTTCATCAAAATGCATATGTATTTCTTCTAATTTTTCAGGAGCATTTTGTGCTATATCTCCTATTAAGTCAGATAATTCAGCTATAGATTGATCCTCGTTTGTTTCAGAAACAATATTTGTTACTTTAGTTTTTAATACAGGAGAAAATGTGGAATCAAACCAATTCTTGATACTATTAAAAATATTCGATATAAGCTGTGATATAGCGTTTTTCTTGGGAGCCTCTTGTGTTGTAGAATCTTGCTGTATACTAGTAAGGTTACGGCTTGTTAATTGACTATCAATTTTAGGATCAGTCATAACTACATTCCTTTAATACGTTAATTTACCTACTTTCGTTAAAGTATAGTATAAAAACTTAAAAGTTTTCATTTGATTTTAGTCTATGAAGATTTAAAGCTTTGCATTTTTTAACTCTGAGGGTAAAGATACTAACAAATCAATCCCAATGTATTTAAAGTCTTATTTTAAATATGTCGAAGAACATAGCTATAAGTGCCAGATATTACTTATTATTATAAATTGTAGTCAAAATTTATATGTTTAATAATATGTAATAGCCTCTTTAATTCATTGGAACGAAAAAGATGCTAGCAAAAATACCCTATATCTTAATTGTATCACTATTATTATCTACGCATGTAGTTGCTGAAAGTAATAATGTAGTTGATGAAGATTTATTTGAGTTAAGCTTAGAAAAATTGATGGAAATAGAAATACCAGATGTAACATCGGTATCTAGAACCAAACAGAGTGTTATGGATACAGCTGCATCTGTATATGTGATTACTGAAGATGATATCAAACGTAATGGTGCCACATCAATTGCTGAAGCTTTAAAAGTAGTACCAGGAATGCAGGTATATAAGATAAATTCAGATACTTGGTCAATAAGTAGTCGTGGATTTAATTATGTGTTTGCCAATAAATTATTAGTTTTAATAGATGGTAAAAGTGTGTATTCGCAGTTATTTTCAGGAGTTAACTGGAGTATACAAGATTATGTATTAGAAGATATTGCTAGAATAGAAGTGGTAAGAGGGCCTGGTGCAGTACTTTGGGGGGCAAATGCTGTTAATGGTGTTATTAATATCATTACTAAATCAGCAATAGATACTCAAGGAGACTTTGCTTCATTTAGTTTTGGTTCTGATAACAAGGCAACTGTACAATACCGGCATGGTGGTAAATTTGAAAATGATACTTTTTATCGAATATACGCTAAAGGTTTTGAAAGAGGTGGCTCGATAGACGAAAACAATAATTTTAACGTAGATAATTGGTATATAAATAGAGTTGGTATGCGTTTAGATCGTGATGCAGGAAATAGAAAATTCACACTAAACACTAATGTATTTCAAGGTAGAACTCATACCCCTATTACTATATATAATGATGATTTAAAACACATGGATATTATGGATAAAAATCGTGATATGCAAGGTGGTTACTTAATAGGGTCATATAAAGAATATTTTCAAAATGGTAATAATGTTTTAGTAAAATCCTACCTAGATTACTTAAACGACGATGACTTAAGAGTAAATCAAGAAGCAACTACAGCAGATATAGAAATACAATACGATATTGCTCCTTATGGTAAACATCATGTTATTTGGGGAGCTGGATATCAGTTATCTAATTATAAATTAGAGAACATGGAATATATAACAGTAAAACAAAACCCTATAGTTAGGCATCTATTTAGTGCTTACGTGCAAGATAGTATAAATATAACAGATAAATTTAACTTTATTGTAAGCTCCAGACTTGAATACAATACCAAAGATATTGAAATTCAACCCAATGCTAGATTCTCCTATAAATTAACAGATAACTCTACTTTTTGGGGGTCGGTATCAAGAGCAGTAAAAGTGCAAGGTATTAGCGAGAAATATGCTACATCTTGTAATATGATACAAATAAGTAAAGATAAAATGTATGATTTGTTTGAAGGTGTAGATGAATTATCATTAATGGTTGTTACTGGTAACCCAGATTTAAAATCAGAAAAGCTATTATCATTTGAAACAGGCTATAAAGCTTTTGTAACTGAAAATTTTAGCATCGTGGCTTCTGCTTTTTTTAATAGATATTCAGATTTATTAGCATATGTTAATTCAAATGAGCCTTTGCATCAATCAGAACTTGCAGAGTTGAAAACTAAACAAGAATATGGTGGTAAAATTCAGCCATTTTATTTATATCATCGTGGACAAAGAAATGGTAACTATATTGTCGAAGCGATAACAACTCTTGATAATAAAATTAAAGCAGATACTTTTGGAACAGAAATCACCTTAGATTGGGCTCCAACTGATATCTGGAAGTTACAATTCTCTTATAGTTATTTTAATATTAATGCTAAGGGTAATATTAAACTAGCAGATAAAGACAAACCTGGAATAACAACTACAGAAATATCTGATATTTTATTTATGGAAGGCAACTCAGATATTTTAGAAACAATTAGTGCTAAACACACTGCAACTTTAATGTCTCGCTTACAATTACCTAAAGATTGGGAATTAGATGTACAAGCAAGATACATCGATCAAATTAAAAATGCTGGTATTGATACTAGATACGCATTTGATTTTAGAATTAGTAAAACCTTCGCAGACAGTTTGAATATAGAGTTTATTGGTAAAGACTTATTTACTGCATCTCACTATGAATTTAAAGATGAATTTAGTGGATTAGTTCCATATAAGGTAGGATGCTCTTGGTTATTAAATTTAAGATATTATTATTAATAAGGTAAGGGTATTATCAGCATGAAAATCTCTATAATAAAACAAACTATTTTAAAAGTATTTTGTATATTTTTATTATTATTTATTATAATCAAAAGCTTTGCTGTACCTACTAATTTTGCACCTAAAATACAAGAAGCAAAAGTAAAAGCGGCGATGATTTATCAAATAATAAAAATGATTAATTGGCCCGATAAAAAAACTAATTTATCTATTTGCATTATTGGTGAAGAAAGTTATTTAGGTAATGAGTTACTCAAAATGAATAGAAAAATTAGCGAAGGTCGGCAGTTGTCTATCATAAGAAGAAGCCTTGACTCTCCTATAGAAAGATTATGCGATGCAATAGTAATACAAGATAAATCTATAAATCATGTCAAAGCTATTTTAAAAAAAATAAACTACAACCCTATTCTATCAATAAGTGATATATCTGACTTCACTAAACAAGGTGGTATTCTTGAGTTATATAAAAAAGGAGATCAAATAAAATTTTTAATCAACGAGGATATAGCAAAGCAAACTAATTTACACATGGATTCTAAATTAATAAAATTAGCTAAATAATGAAAAAAAAATTACTTAACGTGCAGCATAAAAATAAATATATAAATGTTTGTAGTATATATATTTTACTTGCAACAACTATATTTGTAATAATATTTTATTGTTTTTCGTTTACGAATATCACTACATATATGGACTCTGTTGTAAGATATATGCAAAATAATTATTTTAATTTTTTGGATAATAACAAAAGTAAATATTTAATAACTATAGCTTGTTTGTTGATGTTGATATTGCTTTTTTATTGCTTTTATTTAGCGATATTATCAATGGTAAGTCGTGATACTAAAAAATTATTTGATAGTTTAAAATCTAAGATAATTGCTATTCTAGAAAATAAAGAAAACATAAGCGATATACATAAAGACAATAACAATGAAGAAGTTGAAGTATTAAATATCATTCATGAATATACTATAAATAATCAACAATATATAAATAAAACAAATAATGAAATCATCTATTTAAAAGCACGAATTAATAAATTAACAAAATATAAAGATAACTTTTTGCAGTTAAATAAATCAAAAGATATGTTTCTTGCGACTATTAGTCACGAAATAAGAACGCCAATGAATGGCATAATTGGCATGCTCGATATTATGTCGCAGAAGCAGGAAAATAAAAGTCAAAGTCAGCATCTTTCTATAGCAAAAAAATCTGCATATTCTTTACTACAAATGGTTAATGAAATTTTAGAATATGCTAAGTTGGAATATTCTAATGAAACAGTAAAAAATACACCAATAGATTTAAACAAAATAATAGATGACATATCATTATTAATGATAGATCAGGCAATAACAAATAAAACAGATATTATTATTAATATTGATCCTGATATACAAGATAATTTAATAGGAGATGAGCAAAAAATTAAAAGAATTCTAACGAATTTAGTTAGTAATGCAATAAAAAACACTATAAAAGGAAATGTTATTATTTCTTTAGATGTTGTTGCAATTAAGAAAAACACAGTAAAAATAAAGTTTACTATTGAAGATACAGGAACTGGAATTAAAGCAAATGATCTTGATTGCTTAAATAAACCTTTTATGCAGATTAATACCATGCAAAATGCTATAAATAAAGGATCTGGTTTAGGGTTGTATATTACTAAAAAACTTGTAGAGATATTAGGCGGTTGTCTTGAGATTGATGCTAAATTAGGTGAGGGATCTAAGTTTCATTTTGATATTGATTTTTGTTTTATAGAAAAAAAAGATAACTTTTATTTTAATTTTATTAAGAAATTAAAAAACAAAACTATTTTAGTTTATACTCAAAAAGATGATTGCAAAAAAATAATAACTAGCTGTTTTACAGGATTTGAAACCAAAGTAACTTATGTAGATAGTATTGATGCTTTTAATAACTGTATAGGTAGTAATAAAGGCTATAATTTTATTATAATAGATTTAAAAATAGATGAGAGTAAAGAGCAATTTGTTAAATTATCTAAAAGTTGTACACAAAACAAGAATAATGCATACATAGTTTATATGGGATACTTTAATTTTATTAATGATAAATCTAATATTCATTTTATTCAAAAACCATTTAGTAAGATAAGACTATTAGAAGCTTTAACTCTAGGTAAAGTAATCAACCAAGAAATATCATATACAAATAATAATCAAGATATATTACAAAAAGATAAAATAAAGTGTCTAATTGTAGAAGATGATACAATCAGTCAAAATGTATTGTTATGTATGTTAGAGCATCTTGGTATAAGTAATAATATTATTATAGATAATGCAGAAGATGCTATAAAATTATGCAAAAGTACTTATTTTGATATTATATTTATGGATTATGAACTTCCAGGAATTAATGGGTGCAGTGCTATCAAAACAATACGAGCTGCTGAAAATAACAATGATAATAAACAAGTTATAATAATTTCTTGCAGTGCACATAATAATAGTGAAAGTAAGCAAGAGTTTTTATCTTGTGGTACAAATTATCATTTAAGTAAACCAATTATTCTAGAAGAGTTAACAACTCTGCTACAGAGGATATCAAGTTTCAATAATAAAACAGATGATCTTGATAGGCTCCCATTGTTAAACCGAGATAGGTTTTTAGAAATACAAAAACTGATGGGAGCTAATTTTATTAATTTTATAGAGTTATACTATAAAAATTGTTTAATATTAATTGATGATATAAAAAAATCTTTAGTAACTAATAATCAGGCATTATTGAATGCATCAGCTCATAAGTTAAAATCTAGTAGCTCTAATATTGGAGCTGTAAAGATAAGCACAATTTGCGCAAAATTAGAGCAAATATCATTAGAGAAAAATATCTATACGGTTAACAGTCTTATAGAAATATTAGAAAAATCAGCAAAGTCTATATTTATAGAGTTTAATAAATATACGTAATAAACTTGCAAAATTTATTAAATAGTAGTATTTATAGACAAATAATTAATAAAAAACTAACACTATTAGTTATCTTTTTTGATACCGTTGGCACAATTTAAATATTTTACTTGAATTAAAGATTTAAATTATATTATTAAAGATTGTGTTTAAAAAAATAAGGTGTATATAAATTGCTTTGTCTAATTAAAATAAATAATACCTTACAAAAAACTATAAATAGTTTTATTATATTTTTAATTTGTATTTTATCTATTTCAATGTGTAATTCTATGGAGAATAATTTAGAGCAAGAAAAATTACCTTCTTATGAAGATGTACAAAAAAACAATCAAATACAACAGTGTATTAGTGCATTAAATAATCCACCACCCGATTATACAACAGTGGTAAATGGTAATAATAGTAAAGAATCAAACTATTTAGTGATAGATATTAACTCGAATGAAAATAATAGTAATTTAAATAATGGGGCAGATGCTAATGTATTATCTTTTTTCGATAAGAATTATAATTGTATTTATCGAAGTTTTAGTATATGTTGGCTTATATCCTTTGCTACAGTTGCAACTGTAGTTGCTTTGCTAACAAAATCATTGGTGCTTGTGTTTGTGGTAGCTATTGCTTTTTTCTTTATTCATTATGCAATTATAAAACTATATCAAAAGACATAGACATAATATACAATTTAGAAGTTGAATATGCATAACTTTTATTTTTTGCTATTATATCTTAAAATTACTAATATTTGATTGAAAGTACAAACAAGTGATGCTGATAAAAATAATTACTAAATGTTATTGGTCTTAAGTTTAAAGTTGGTCTAAATATGTATCAAAAAGGTGATTTTTATAAGTATACAGTGTATATTATTGATGATAAACCAGATAAGTTAAGCTCTATTTCTAATTTAGTAAGCTCTCTGGGTTACAATTACTATTTGTTTCAAACAATCGATGAGTTTTTGCAAACTTATACAGATAATAAGCTTGGCTGTATAGTAATAAATATATATAACGATAGCATAGATATTGCATTAACAACAAAATATTTAGTTGCCCGCGGTTATTTATTGCCTATTATTGGTATACTAAATAAGGTGGATGTTCAAAGTATAGTTAACGCTGTAAAGAATGGTGCTACTGATTTTCTCATAAAGCCTATCAATAAAAAATATTTAGATCAAGCAATCAGTAAATCTTTTATTTTTATGCAAGAAAATAATAAAAAATTCATGGAGTATAGAAATATTATGGGTAAATTTAACAACTTAACTGATAGAGAGAAACAAATATTCAACTTGATAATAGAAGGTTTATCAAATAAGACAATTGCAAGTAATTTGTTGATAAGCATTAGAACCGTTGAAATGCATAGATATCGTATAATGAAAAAAATGGAAGCAGGTTCTTTATTGGTACTTATAAAACAAGCAATGCTTTTATCAAAATTTAATGTCGAATAAATATAGACTAGATATATACATGTAGCGGTTATAAATGCTAGTTTTCAGCGAGTGATTATAAGTTTTTAGCCAAGGCGGTTTAGTGTCGACTAAATCAAGAAATACTAACGCAGGATAAAAGCTTAGAAGCCTTGCCCTCTAGGGCTACTAAAAAGATTTACTTTACATCATTAAAACATTTTGAAATGTACTCGCATTAGGGCAGTATTTTGCCTTGAATTACACCATTTTACTTAGCCCTGAAACCTAGCGTTTTCATCTGCCATGTGTATATATATCTTGAAGCTGAGTATTAATTTTGCTTGCAGTATTTTTCTTATAATTAAATTTTATTACTAATCTTTAAAAAATATGTTCAAAGTGGCTAGCCTCTAAATTATATAAGCTATTTTAAGATAACTATAAAAGGATTGTTATAATAAATGCAATATGTATTAAAAGCATAAATAGAAAGAATACGCATTTTTTAAGGATGGATACCATGCAAGTAAATAATAATAATATGGTTAAATTAGAGCAAAATGTAAATATTGAAAATAAAGGATCTTTCAATAACAGAAAAGTTAGTGGTTTAAAGTTACTCAAACATATGTTTTTAAAAAAAAACAGTAATAAAAATAAAGATTCTAAAAAGTTAAGTGATTTTACGGTTAAACCCCAGAAAATAAAAAATATGCTGATTAGTCAAGCCCCTTCACAGAGTTATAAAGCAAGAGGGTCTCAATTTTTAATACAATCAGGTTATACGCAACAAGAAGCATCGTCTATAGTATCAAATATAGCAGAACAAACTACATCAAAAGAAGATTTCTTTTCTTGTATATATGATACCCCAACAGCAAAACAGAAGCAGCAAGGGTATATTTCTAAATATCAATTTAATCGGGATTTTAATGAAGCTTTTAATCATTTTAAAGGATTAGGCTACACTGATGAACGGCAAATAAGTGATACATTACAACAAGCACAACAAGTAGTAACAACTCGCAAAGATTTTCTAAGCTACGTAGAAAATACACCGAATGCTATTGAAGCTAGCAAAGGGTATATGTCTAAATTAGATGTAAAAGACGATATAGCATGGGCAGAAGGTGTTTTTACTGAAGTAGGATACAGCCAAGAAAATGCTACTGTCTTAGTGCAAACAATGCAAGAAGAAAGTTTAAATCGTAATCATTTTATTTATCAAGTAAATGTAATTAATTATAATAATAAGTTAAAATCATGGGCAGAAAGTGTTTTAACAATCAAAGGCTATGAGCAAACAGAAGCTACTACAATTGTTGAAAATCTTTTAGTAAATGTAGGCGATCCAGAGGCTATATCTCAGATTATACAAGCATTCCGAACAAAAGAGCAAGCATTTAACTCTTCTGAATATAGCCTTGCATCGCCTGAAGAAAAAACTAGATTAAAGCAAGAAGCTTTTAATACACTAGAGTTAAATCCAGATTCAACTCCATCAGAAATATCTAAAGCATATAGAAAACTTGCTTTAAAATATCATCCAGATAAAAATCCATCTTCAGAAGCACACGAAAAGTTTGCTAAAATACAAAAAGCCTATGAGGTGCTTACTGGACCCTGATCTTAAATGGCGAGGGTTTTTAGACGGTTATAGGTGTTTTTCTTCATAGCTGTTGTATTAAAAGATTTTAGGTGGTTAAAAATCGTATTCTCCTTGCATTGAGGGTTGGTTGTTGTGCACAGGTTTATAATATTTGCGCTCTAATCTTTTTATTACTGGTGCTGAATTATAGTTTTGATGTCTAGGGTTCATTCTATTGGTGCTATCTAAATTATGGTTAGTTGTTGTGTTGAAGCCGTTATTCCTGATTTTTGCCATAGTTAATTCTGTATCGCTTGATAAGTAATCAGGGCTATAATTGCTATTGTTTAATTGAGATGAATTAGATAGTTGAAAGTTAGAGAAAATTTTCTTTTTAAAATATCTTTTCTCATAACTAGCATGTTTAGATTTATATGGATGTCCTGAAAGTCGTCTATAGCTTTTATTTTTTTGTTTATTTTGTTTTGGTTCTGGTGGCTTCATTCCTGTAAATTCTTCATAAATAGTTTTGTAAATGTATTTGCTCATATTGGCCTCCAAATATTTGTAAATATATTTTTTGTATATATTGCCTTATGCTAGTGTTTAGCGTTTGTTTGTTGTACGATTTTTAAACAAAGCTATCTAATTAAAATAAAATAGTTAAAAGTATATTTTAATAAATTATTATGTATATCCTATTATAATGTTTTTTATAATATTAATGACCCTATTGTTATTGATATTATCCAATAATATTGCAAAGAATGTGAAGTTATAAATTTTATTTATTAGCTTAATTATTCGACTATTTGTTAATAAATAAATTAAATAATAAAATCATTACTATCAACTATACATCAAAAAATAAAAAAATAAAATATTATTATAGAATAATATATACATTTTAAGATTTTTCTGTTTGTATTTGTTTGTAAATGTTAAAACATGGCATATTTTAATTTTTTATCTAAAAACTCTACCTAATAAAGCCTTTATAAAGATAAAATAAGTATTTTATAAGTGCTTGATCTATAAATAGTAATATATTGTAAATACTTTATTTATAAGATAACATTTAAAAATAAAAAAACATCCCCAATATATAGTTAACATTTGAAATATTTGAATTTTTTGGTTTTTAATAAGGGTATATTTAATGATTCACAATAGTCAAAATTCTGCTGGTAGCGTAATAAATTCTAACTTAGTGCCTATAGTGGTGGAGCAGTCTTCTCGAGGAGAAAGATCTTACGATATATATTCTCGATTATTAAAAGAGCGGATTATTTTTATCGTAGGACAAATAGAAGACCACATGGCTAATCTTATTGTAGCTCAATTACTGTTTTTAGAGTCAGAAAATCCAGATAAAGATATACATTTATATATAAATTCTCCAGGAGGCTCAGTAACAGCTGGAATGTCAATTTATGATACAATGCAATTTATAAAGCCAGATGTCTCCACTATGTGCATAGGGCAAGCTGCTAGCATGGGAGCTTTACTATTAGCTGGAGGTGCAAAAGATAAACGTTTTTGTCTTCCTCACTCTCGTGTTATGATACACCAGCCATTGGGTGGATTTCAAGGACAAGCATCAGATATTGAAATTCATGCGAAAGAGATTTTAGAAATAAGACACAGATTAAACCTAGTGCTTGCTAATCATACTGGTCAAAACTTAGATATTATCGAAAAAGATACAGATAGAGACAACTTTATGAACGCTAAAGAAGCTCTAGAATATGGTATAATTGATAAAGTAATGCATCACAGAGATAAGCTAAATAGCTAAAATTAAAAGTACGTATTATAGCCTAAGATTTAAAATAGTAAGTTTTTTGTTATAATACTTTTTAATAAGCTAATATATACCTCGAAATACAAAAGCAACATCTACATTATTTGCCACGAGTTAAATCGTTTTGTTTATACATGTGGCGATTGAAAATGTCGATTTTAGCAAGTGATTATAAAAGCTTAGAAGGCTTGCTCTTCAAGGGCTATTAAAAAGGAAACTTAATCGCTAAATTAAACCTTTTTATTCAGCCTGAAGTTTAACATTTTCATCTGCCGTCTGTATAGTTTAAAATCCTGCATTTTTTTCTTCGAAGTATATAGAATCTTTTTTTTTAAATATTAATTATATGTTATATAATATGTATAATTACTAAGAAATATATACAAAAGTTAAAGATCACATTAATATGTGTAGTAATAGCTATTGCATATTATTTACAACCAAAATGGTTTGGCAGTCTTACTTATACATTCCAAATTCATTTTTATAAATTATATAGTTTTATTTAAGTTTAGACTGTTAAATGGGGTAGACCAATGAGTCAAAATACTGGTACTAGAGATAGTAAAGATAAACTTCTACATTGTGCTTTTTGCGGAAAAAATCAAAATGAAGTGCAAAAGTTGATTGCAGGACCATCTGTTTTTATTTGTGATGAATGCATAGAGTTATGTAACGACATCCTACGAGAAGAAATGGGTGATAACTCCGATGAAAATAAAGAAAATAAACTGCCAACTCCAAAAGAAATTAACAGCACTCTTGATCAATACGTTATAGGGCAAGATGATGCAAAAAAAATCCTTTCTGTAGCTGTTTATAATCACTATAAACGCTTATATAACAGATCTAAAGGAGCTACTCCTACTAGTCTATCTACAGATGAATCACCTTCTAATACTTCTGATGACATAGAATTAGGAAAAAGCAATGTCCTTTTAATTGGATCTACCGGGTCAGGAAAAACCCTATTAGCTCAAACTTTAGCTAGGCTATTAAATGTTCCTTTTGCTATTGCAGATGCCACTACTTTAACAGAAGCAGGATATGTCGGCGAAGATGTAGAAAATATTATTCTTAAGTTATTACAGAAATGCGATTACAACCTCGAAAAGGCACAGCAAGGCATAGTATATATCGATGAAATAGACAAAATAGCACGAAAATCTGATAATCCTTCAATAACTCGCGATGTTTCTGGTGAAGGAGTGCAACAAGCTTTACTAAAATTAATTGAAGGTACTATCGCATCTGTTCCCCCTCAAGGTGGTAGAAAACATCCTCAACAGGAGTTTTTACAAGTAGATACTTCTAATATTTTATTTATTTGTGGTGGAG
>CAKNAD010000023.1 GCA_929200515.1 Candidatus Gorgonimonas leptogorgiae
AACATTAGTTTTAAGAAATATAGTATCAGCCTTTATAAATCCCCCATGTTCAATGGTTTTATGTTGGAGAAATATCGGAGACCCCATGGCAATATTGCTACTATTAATAGGCTTTTGAAAACTAGATGAATTTATGTCAGTATTGAAACACTTAATATAATCATCTTTATCTGGTTCTTGATTAATTAAAGTAAAAGTTATTCGGCAATTTAAGGGCCATTTAAGAATGTTATCAAATTCTCCCTTACATACTAAAATATATACACTTAGATATTCGCCTTTGCCAGGATCATCCCCATTTAAGTATATTTTAGTTTTCAAATGATATCCATATTGTTTTGAATAGAAAGATGGAGAACAAATTGCAATTTGTATGCCCTTTTTTGCCATATCTAGCTTTTTTTTATAATTATCTATTTTCCATACTAATTCGCCAAAATTTTTATTATTTATATTTCTTATTGATATAATCTCATTTATTTGTTTTTTTAATTTTGTTATATTTTGTCGTTGCTGTGAAGATTGCTGTTTTAGATCTACTATTTCTTGTTGTTGAGAATTTATTTTTTCTGTTAATTTTTCTAAGATTGAAGTATTAGTGTTAGCCTTTGTTATTTGCTGTTCTAACTCTGATAGTCTATTTTGTATAACTTCAGCTTGAGGAAGAATTTTACAATCTTTTCCTAGATGATCCTCTAAATCTTTTAAATTGCCTTGCCAGTTACATAGAGAATCATTGTTTAAATTAAAAGTTTCTTTTGTAGGGCAGTTTATTGGTATATTGTTAATAATACGTTCTACACAAAAATCTTTATTTAACTTAAAACATTCTTCAGAATGGTTGTCTATTACTTTTGATTGTGAAGAAAGATAACAATCAGGACAAGCTTTTTTATCCACGCCATTAACTTGTGGAACTACAACAGAACACTTATAACAAAATAAATGACCTTCTTGACATTGTACTGGGTTTTGAACGATATGAGGGTCTTTACTATTACAAATATATAATCCATATTCTAATTTAATTTTAACTCTGTATGAAGTATCACGAAAGTGATAATTAGTAGTTAGCATGTTATTAGAATCGTTTGCAATTGAGGTAGCTGGTACTTGCTGTTGATTTTCCGTTGATTTAAATATTGTTTGCATAAAAATGTTTCCGTTTTATTTAATTTTTATAATATATACAGAACGTTAAGCATCTAACATCGATAAAATACCGTCTAATGTTTTATATTTTTTAGATCTCCTTTGAGGTATTTTCATAGCATTTTTTAGTATATAATTTTCTGTATCTTTTAAAACATGGAGTAACTTACGTCATGTTTTTTATTAAGATATTTAATGATAAGATATTCATAGGCTTCGCTTATGGTTGTATTATTTTAGTTATTATTTAACCATAATTAAGCCTATTTTTATAGCTTTTTCCTTAATATCCTGTATATACAACCTATAAATTTATAGGTTTATCTAAAGACTATTAAAATTTAATTTAGTTTTTTTACTGCATGATTTTTATTGCAAAAACAACAAGAAAATTTTATTGTACCCATAGTGATAAAATTTATACCACTTACACGACTTTAAGTCACTGCCTAGATACAACTATCTATTAGTAGATGGCTCTTGTACAAACCCTGCCATGACGATATCGTTATTTTCAGTATTAGCAAGCGAAAAGTAAAAAGGACGATTTACACAAAACTGTTTTGCATAACTTATGCTTTTAGCTATTCTCGTATTAGTTACTGCTCTTGCTGTAGTGTCTACTTCATTTACATCAATGTAGCATTTTTGTAACACTTTAGTTATTGCTCCTACATAACCACCTTGTACCATCTCGTCTAAATTTAATTTAGACAAACCAAGAGATTTTAGTTTTGGATGTTTTTCCATAATACCTAATAGGTTTATTTCGCTTGAAAATGAAAATAAAGGCATTTTTATATTTATTTCCTTTTGTCTGCTAGTATGTTGCTTGCTATTTAATAAATACGTTAATCTACTAATAATTGCAGATGCTTTTCTAAAATTATTTTCTGTTGTGACTTTTTCAGGTGGCAATATAATATCCATAGCATATTTATCACCTTTGTAAAATAATCTAACCGCCTGCCAATTTTCTAAAGATGCCATTTTATAATCAGTTGTTTTTAGTGACATAGATTTCACTGGTATTGATTTACCTGTTAATAAACTAAATGGCATTTTATGTTTATCTCGTGTAAATGCTGATTTCCATTTCCCATGAAAATTTATAGCATTTAATATAGCAATTTCAGCACCAGTAAAATCTTCTTTTTTAACTATTTCTTGTACATCACCATTAGTTTTAATAGCGAAAACTTCATTAATATCTTTTATAAAATTATTGCTTGATAATACTTTATCACCAGCAACAGCTTTTAATGCAGATAATCTTTTTTTCATGTGTTTAGATAAAGGCAACCTATTGGTTGTTAATACAGCATTAAAATTATCTAACCGTGAAGTTTCATCAGTTGTCGACCAAATTTTATTAATAATTGATGTTATCCATGAATTATTTTGGCTATTTTCTTCTTTAGTTTGTGCTAAATAATTAGCTAAAAGACTATCATTAGCTTCTATAGTGTCGAGGTTTGCTGATAACTTTTCAGAACTTATCATTCCTACTTCATCAAATAAGTTAATTAATTTTTGTTTTGTAGTTCCAGATGCACCTAAACTTACTAACATTAGTGTATCTCTTATAGATGTTGGTGATGTTATAACATTAGAATTCTTTGACTCTTGTAATAAAATTAATAGCTCAAAATAAAAAGTTGTTCTAGGATTTGTATCCTTTGCAGCTAACGGTATATCTCTATATTTTTGTATTGAACTTTCCTCATTTAACATACTACTATATAGATCTACTTTAGAAAATTTTCTAGATTTTTTTCTCAGTGGTAGTTTTTTTTCTTGTGCTATCACTTTTTTAAAATCACATTGCATACAAAGTTTTGAATCATATACAAAATTTTGCTCTTCGTTGTCGCATTGACTGCAAATATATTTTTTATATTCGGTTGCAGTTAATTTATGGTCTTGAAAAACACCAATATAATTTGAACTATAATTAGTAACTGTATTTGGATTTATTGAAACAGGTATGCTTATCATACTTATATATTCCCTCAAGTAGAAGATGTATCAATTTTAAAAGTTATTACCCCAAGTTGATCGATTTAATAAAACATTAAGATTTTTAACCTGTCTATTAATTTTCACAAACATTTACTTTTTGTTGTGTAACTTGGTACTTTATAGATTTTGGTTTGCAGGCTATAGTTTTTGTAAATTTAAGCCTAGTTTCTAAACTATAATATAGACATTTATATTTTTTAATAGTTCAGATTATGTTTTTCGTGAATTATCTTAAATGCGTAACTTTAGTTAATTATATATAATAATTGATTAAGCTATTTTCTATTACTAGTTTAATCTAAGTATTGGTATATTTCCACTGCAACCGTGGCTAACATCAACAGAGGACTTATATCTTTTTTATTAAAGTTTTGTTTTATATTAGACAGATTATTATAAGTGATATTCTCTGATGAATTATATTGATTGTTTTCTTGAGCTATACTTTGGCTGTCATTAGATATAGCTTTAGGAATACTTGAATTTAACAAGCTGTCAACTTGGTGATGACCTTTATAATGTTTAGTTTTATTTTTAGCATATAAAAAACCTCGATCACAAATATTGCATATATAAGGAACTTTACCTGGGTGTTTTTTTTCGTGATGTTCTTCCAACTTTTTACGTTGTCTAGTAGTTACATCGCAAAGATCGCATTTGTATTTTTGATTTATAGGTATATTTCCTGTGTTTTCTATATGTGATTTTGAAAGCTTATGCTGTTTGAACCATGAAGGACGAGTAAAAGAAACATCACAACGATAACATTTATATTCCTTAGTTTTATAATTTTTTTTACTACTTTTTTTTAACTCAAGATTAGTAAAAGTTTGGCTACTTATTAAAGGTAAATTCATAAAAAATTTTTATTAATTTAATATTAGTTGAATCTAGTATTAGACTAAAAGGATCATTTAAAGTTCTACTTCATCGTTACAACACTTTGAAATGCACTTGCATTCGGGCAGTAATGTTCCTTAAATTCAATCATTTTACTTAGCCTTGAAACCTAGCATTTTCATCTGCCACATATATATTATATTAATTTTATTGTAGAATTAATAGCAACTATTATGTGAATATGCATCTAACAATTATTTACGATCTTTTATATTATAAATCATTAGGACTAATTTCATTATAGTTAAAACCATCAACTAATAGTTATATATCATCTTGTTCATCAAAGTATTTTTCTAGATCAAACAAATCATCTTTTTCATCAAAGTATTCTTCTAGATTAGAAAAATAGTTTTCTCCATTAACGACTTGTTTTGTACCAAACCTAATATCGTTATCGGTCTTTAGTTCTATATTAGGCATATTGTTATCTGATAGCTTTGGCGAGTTATATTTATTATTGTCTTGATAAATACTTTGATTGCCATTATCTGCTACAGTTAAGTTACTTGTGGTTAACAAGCTTTCATCCGGAATTTTGCCTTTATCTTGTTGCTGATGTGTTTTTAATTTCTTAAGTTTTGGTAAGCTTATATCGCGTTTATCATTTTTTATTTTTTGAGTTTCAGTTTGGTTTTCATGTGCTTTGTTATAGTGCTTTACCATATTTCCTTTGAAAACATATTTTTTATTGCAAAGAGTACATTGGAAAGGTTTAGATAATTTATGTTCTTTTATATAATGATCTCCTAGCTTGTTATAGCTATTGAAACCTTGTATGCAAATTGTGCATTTATATTTTTTATACCCTGATATTTTGTCTATATGTGATTTTGTTGTATTATGAATTTTTAAATTTATGTTACGAACAAATGATTTATTACAACTATCACATGTATGTTTCTTAGGATTATGAGTTTTTTTGTGTGCGTTTAGCAACGTTGTAGTATTAAAACTCTTATCGCAGGTATTACAGCAATATTTTTGTTCATTTTTATGCCCTAACATATGATTCTTTAGCAGACACGGTTTAGAAAAATTTTTAGGACAATTACCAATAGGGCATGGTAGATGTTTTTTAGCGTTTTTAGCTTTTTTTCTAATTTGATTAATATTGGCAATATTTATTTTTTCTTGTTGATTATTTTCTGAGTTAAGATCATTATAAGTTAGGATATTTATTGGAGATACATACATAAAAACACCTTATTAATTTAATAATGTGTATAAATATTTATTAGATTAAGTTTATGCTAATAATATTTTTTAATTATAACATTAAGGTAGTCACTCCAAATCGTGTAAGCGGTATCATTTTTAAATTTTATTACTATGGCTACAATAAAAGTTTTTCGTCATTTTAACAATAAAACTCCCATTTTCATCTGCCACTTGTGTAGATCCAAAACAAATATTTATGTGAATTTAATAGCATGTTTGATAGCCTATTCTAAGCAACTGCAAAAACTCAACATTGATCTTAATTATTGTAGCTATGCTATTTGATGGCACGCATTATTATCGAAATCAAGTTAACTACTAAAAACAACTAAAATGAATAAAACGCTAGTATTTTTATATGGTATATTAGTAACAATAGCTAAAGCAGAGCAGTTTGTTATTGATAATCAGATGCTTAAAATCCCGCCCCCAAAAGGTTTTGTTATGGTTACACCACAAATGAGTACTACATATCGGTTTAACCGCCACTTAACAACTGCTGATGCTGAATTATTAGCATGTTATATTTCTAAAGCAGATGCAACAATTGCAATACAAGGAAATATTCCCAAAATGGAGCGTATTTTTTATATTTTAGTAAAAAATAAACTTAAAAAACAAACTATAAACCCTAAAGAATTTGGCGAGCTTGCTAGAACCATTAATAAAAAAATAGAGCAAAATATGTATTTAATAAATGAAGAACATACAGATTTAACAAACAAAATTAGCAAGTCTGTTAGAGATGATTTTAACATAAATATATCACTTAAATTTTTAAAGCAAGAGCCATTTAAAACACATTATAAAACTATAAATACATTCGCATATTCAGTGCATAATAAATATAGAATAACTGAAAAAAATACTAAAGAAGATATTTTTGAAGCAAAAACAACAACAATAATAAATGTTTCAGGAAAGGTGCTTGATCTTATTTGTACAACGCCAGTAAAAGATTTACAGTGGTCTCAGGATAGCTCTATAGCTTGGAGTCAAATGATTTTAGAAAATAACGCATTAGAAGTTAAAAAAACTAGAATTAATCATATTACCGATTGGTTTTATAATATAAATCAAGGTTTTACAACCTCTAATATAAGCAAGTCAACAGTAACATTATTTATTATAGTAATTGCATTTCTTCCCTTCATTTTATTGTATAAATTTAGTAATTGATATATGATCATCAAATATGGTAGAAGTCGTATAGTTGTTTATGTCGTAACAATATCTTCGCATGATTACAGCATTTCAGTTAATAAATCAAACCCATCTGTTGATTGTAGGGGTTCAGGCTCACCATTTATAATTTGTGTTAAAGTATATCTATTATAAGGTGCTAAATTATCAAATGAGGAAATATTAATTGCATTAGCTAATGGCGACTCTGTATTATCACTAATTTTTAAAATAGTATCACCATGTTGCAATTTTAATTTAAAACATTTCTCTCTAAAAAATAACGAATACGGGCTATATATAGCACAATAAAATGTTCTGTTTTGATAAGGGCACATAGATATAATTAATTTAAATTTATTAAAGCTATCTCCGGAATCTGTATAATCTACTATTAAAATGTTTTTGCTTTTTGTTATTTCAAGCAAGTACTTATTAAGGTATGCAGATATTCTATTAAGTTCAGTCTCGGTAATTGTTTCGGTATTCATAAATGATACACCACTTAATGGTATTGTGATTGCCTGCATATCTTCGTAGTATTTTTTTATATAGGCAGCAAATGCAATTGGACTTCTCCCTATAAATACAGGAACAGCATTATTTTTCTGTGCTGCTTCAACTATCTTTTTAGATACTTCTTGTATTTCTTGCATTAATTCATTTTGTATTTGAATTTCCGCTAATTGATAAACAGCTTGGAATACCTCATGGCTATTTTCATAAAGTTCATTTATATTTTGCTTGTATATTTCTTCCATTTTTTGAAGGTGAATATTTCTAGCCTTCATATCAGATACTGCATGAAAAATACACAGATTAGCTGACTTAAAATTAGTTTGTAACTCTTGTTTTTTTGACTTTAACTGAATAGCTAGCTGAGAGCAAGCACCATCTTGAATTAGACTATTACAAGCTACAAGCTGTTGTTTAATTGTCTTAATTTCTTTTTGCTTTTCTTCTATTATTTTTGCCGATTGCTCAATATGTTGCCTTATACCCTGAGAAAGGATATAAAAATCATCTGTATTAGTGTTTATACTTGAATGTGTCCTTCCATTTAATAAGACATCTAACTCGTCTTTAATTGTTACTTTTCTTTTATTAATAGGGGTGCTAATTATTATATCTACAGTGTTGCTTTGTGAGTTTTTTGCTAAGTAAAATTCATCTTTTGCAATATTAAGCATTACGCTATTTTTTGACTCAACAGCTTCAAAAATATCTTCTACATTTGACCCACTAATACTAGGATAATATAATTTACTTACTACTGTCATTCCTTATAACTCCTTTTTATTAAAATATTTAGGTTTTTATAAAATAATTTTCTTTTTTTTTCTCTAATATTGCATATTGTTATTATTCACAGAGCTATTGAATAGCTAGTTTAATCAAGTGATTATAAACTTTTAAGAACTTCGTATATTTAGTATTAAAATTAATAAATGCTAACGCAGAATAAAACATGTGAAGGGCTTTTGGCGAACAGCTCAAGAAAAACTAATGCAAATATTTTAGCCATATAAGATATAATAAACTAACAACATATATGAGAACTTCCTATTTAAATCAATAAACTTATAATAAGCTTATCAAAAACACAGCACGATTAACAGATAGAATGGCACTGTGAAAAATAAAATTTTTTTTTAGATGTTTATTAAGATTAACTACTAGCTTTTTTAGCTGTCTTGCTTCCAAGAGCACCAAATCTTTTATTAAAGCGATCAACTCTACCTGTTGTATCCATAATTCTTTGGTTTCCTGTATAAAAATTATGACAGTTAGAGCAAACATCAACTTTAGTGTCTTTAGACAAAGTAGAGTTTAACTTAAAAACTTGACCGCAACTACAAGTTACAGATATTTCTTGATATTTTGGATGTATATTGTCTTTCATAATAATACTCAATTAAAATTTATACATTTACGCTTTTTCTACCTTAATAATATACAGGTGACAGTTGGAAATATTGGTTTAGTATAGACTAAATCAAGAAATACTAACGCAGGATAAAAGCTTAGAATCCTTGCCCGATGGGGCTATTAAAAGATTTACTTCAGCGTTAAACACCTAGAAATGCACTTGCATTCCTGCGGTATTTTACCTTGAATTAAACCATTTTACTTAGCCATGAAATCTTAAAATATAAACCTGCTTATTAACAGCTTGTGTATTTAGCTCTGAAATTCTGTATTTTCAGGTAGAATAATATATAATATTTGCTGGTTGTGTAAAAGCTGTAACGATTATAGCAAAAAACACTAGCAATTAGCAAGCATTTTTAAACATTAAATTATCTGTTTGATATCTAAGTAATCTGGAACTTTATTAAGATTACCATCGGTAATATAAGGAATCTCTCCTAGGCAAGGAGCTTCTAGCACATTAATTAAGGTTTCAATGTTTTCATAATAGCATTCCATAGGACGATTCACACAATTAGCTATCCAACCAGTTAGATGTAATCCATCTTTGTTAATTGATTCTGCGGTTAGCAAAGCATGATTTATGCACCCTAACTTCATAGGTACAACTAAAATAACAGCTATATTTAGTTGCATAACGAGGTCACTAATAAATTCTTGATTATTTAACGGTACTCGCCAACCGCCAGCTCCCTCAATTATAGTTAAATCTGCTTGTCTGTCTAATAATACATTGCAATGCTCAGCTAACGATTTTACCGTACATTTTTGATTTAACTGCTGTAGTGCTATATGTGGTGCAATAGCTGGTTGTAAAGCTACTGGGTTAACATCGGTGTAACTTACAGTCAAGCTACTAGCAGATAACAACCGCATAGCATCATCATTTATCAAGCCGTTTGCTGTTAGATCACAACCTGAAGCTATTGGCTTTATTCCTAAAGTAGTTAAATTTTGTTGCTTAGCTAATTTTAACAAAGCATGACTTATGGTAGTTTTGCCAGCCGCTGTATCTGTAGCAGTAATAAAGTATGATTTTGCCATAAATTCCTAATTAACTTTTTTAAGAACAACTTTTGCAACCTGATAACTAAGAGGGATACCACGATCTGTTTGCAACTCGCTATAACTTTGTATTAGTCTTTGTAAATTGCTTCTTGATGTTAGTTTACCCGCTGTACGATAGATAGTATTAACTCCCTGATATTTCAAACTTTGTAATAAACTAATTACATCAGGATAAAAACTAGTGTATCTATCATACAGTATATCTTCTATAACGAATGGCGAATTGCTAATTACTTTAACTAACTGGTCTTTAGAAAAATAATTATTTACTCTATTTGCCTCATTTATGCTCATCCAAGAGTTACTTAACTCGCATAAACTTCCAGCACATAAAGTAGAAAAAATAAAATAACCTCCAAGCGTTAAAGTAGAATATGATTTATTCAATACTGTGGCTAAATCACACCATTGTAATGCTAAGTTAGAAAATAATAAATTTATACAATTTGCTTTTAATGGTAAATCCTCGATATCACCTCTACACCACTTAATATTTTTAAAAGGTGTATTACTAGCTTTTTGTAACATTTTAGTGGCAATATCTATTCCTATTACTGTAGCTTGATCATAACAAGTAGCTAATAACTGTGTTTCTCTTCCAGTTCCACAGCCTAAATCAGCTATTACTGCTACATCTTTTACTACATAACTAGCAACTAATTGATGCAAGCTTTTAGCTACAGCATGTTGCATTATAGCGTATTTGTCGTAGCTATTAGCAGCTGTAGAAAAATGTAATGACATCAATTTTTTAAAGGACTTTTTATTATGTATTGTACTAGATTTTTCTTGCAAATAAGTCCTTAATTTAAATCACTTAATTGGTGAAAGTTATATATTTTTCTACAAATATAATCATGATTATCTAAAAAAAAACTGTGACCACTATTAATTGATTTAATAATGTGATGAGGATACAACTTTGATAGTTTATCCATAACAGCTATAGGGATTAAAGCATCTTTAGAGCCAAATAATTGCAAAACTGGCTTAGTAAATTTACTCAAGCTATCGCGAGTATCTAATTCCGCTAATAATTGCAACAAAACATTTAGCTTGGCAGTTAATTTTTTACCTGTTAGCACACTTTGCTTAAGCATTCCTGTATGCGTTTTTTGCATCTTATTGCCTAATGCACAAAGTTTAGCGAACTGCAGGAGTGCTACTGATGAATTTTGTTGCATCTTGTTTTGAAATTCGTCAAACTCTTCGCGATTCATCGCTTGTTGCCAATCTGTTTTACTAACAAAACAAGGATTACTACTAATTAGTGTTAACGATTTCACTTTATCTTTAAGATTCTCTGCTAGCTTACTAGCAATATTGCCTCCCATCGACCAACCAATAACATGTAACATTTTATTGAAACTTTTTTCTCTTATGCTAGAAAAAAAAGTTTTATAGTCTAGCAATATTTTTTTGTCTGTAACTAGAGGTAGATCATGTAAATCTATTATTTCACATTCAGAACCTAAATTAATAAATGAGTTTTTTAGCGGTTCCATGATTAGCTCTGTCATGCTCCAACCATTAATAATCAGCACTAATGGCTTGTCACTGCTCTTGTCATAATATTTAACTCTATTTCCATTATACATAGTTAGGTATCTCCTATTAGTTGGAATTTAACATTAATTTCATTTAAAGCTACTAATAATCTATGTATTTGTGGTTTAGTATGTAAATAACTTAGAGTTATTCGTAATCTTGATGTTCCTACAGGAACTGTTGGTGGTCTTATAGCCTTCACTATAATGCCCATTTCTTTAAGTTTTTCACTAAAAAAAACAGCTTTTTTACTATCTTTCATAATAATAGGCTGTATTGCTGTTGATGATTCTAATGTTTTAATGTTAAATTTTTTACAACCCTGTTTAAATTCAGAAATTAGCTCTTGCAGTTTCTGCCTACGCTTATATTTTGTTGTAACTAAACGCAGGCTAGTTAGTGTTGCTTTAGCGATTGCTGGTGGTAAAGCAGTTGTATAAATATATGGTCGCGCTTGCTGGATGAAAACGTCTATTAAGCTACTACTACCAGCAATAAAAGCACCATAAGTTCCTAAAGCTTTGCCAAATGTTCCCATTAATATTGGTATATCTTGTTGCGAACAATTATATAATTCAGCAATCCCAGCACCAGTATTACCTAAAACGCCAAATCCATGTGCGTCATCTACAGCAAGCAAAGCACCATATTGTTTAGCTAGCTTTACTAAAGATAAAATAGGAGCAATATCGCCGTCCATGCTAAATACTGAATCAGTTATTATTAATTTACGTTTTTCTGTAGAGTTCTGCAATTTTTTTTCTAAACTTGCCATACATTTGTGCTGGTATCTGTATATTTTAGCCTTAGTTAACATGCAAGCATCGTATATAGAAGCATGATTTAGTCTATCTATAAATACAGCATCTTTTGGTTGTAATAGCGTATTAACTATAGCAATATTTGCCATATAACCATTAGCGAAAACTAATGCTTTACTACGCTTAGTCATTACAGCTAATTGTTGCTCTAGTTGTTCATGTACAACATGATGACCAGAAATTAAATGTGAAGCACCACTACCAACACCATATACATTTACAGCATCTATTAAAGATTGCTTTATTTCTGCATTATTAGCGAGGCCTAAATAATCATTACTGCAAAAGGATAGATACTGCTTATTATTTATAGTCAATAAAGGCGATTGCGGGCTATCATGTATTACTCTAGATCTATATAAACCTTGCTGTTTTTTTTCGCGTAAAATATCTACAAAGTATGCTTCATCCATTACCATTTACAAGCCTTAGTGTATATACACGTGGCAATTGGAAATGCAGGTTTTCAGCAAGTGATTATAAGTTTTTAGCCAAGGCAGTGTTTCGCAGGTTTAGTGTTGACTAAATCAAGAAATACTAACGCAGGATAAAAGCTTAGAAGCCTTGCCCTCCGGGGGCTATTAAAAAGATTTACTTAGCCCTGAAACCTAGTATTTTCATCTGCTACCTGTATATACTAGAGATTAAGAAAAATACTACAAAAACAGGTTCAAGTATGGTTAGATGCATACTAAAAATAAATTCTCCATAAATGAATCTCATGCACATCTTATCATTAAATGCAGCAATAAAAAAATTATTTTTAACTGCTTATATTAAAAAATAGCTAAAGAATGTAATTTTAATAAAATATTGCGTTTAACTAATCTAGACAACCTGTTTATTAGTGTAATTTAGATTACACCGCTGAAAATTGCCAGCAATGTTAAAGAAATCTCAGGAGACGTTTAAAATACTAGTTTTGTATTTAGCTAAGATGTTGAGTTAAATATAGCTTGTAAAAAATAGACAGCCAGTAGAAGGCATTAATATTTTATAGTAAATTAAGATACAGGCAGACAAACTAAATGTAAATCTGCCAATAGTTATAAAATATTTAAACTGATAACTTTCTTTTTCTAAATGGTTGTATCTTTATATTGTCAAGTAAGTCATTATAAACGTCTACAGTGGTATTTACTTTGATAATACGCAAAAATTCACTGATGAAATATCTTGCTACTTCTTTTTTGTCTGCTTCTAAAGCATCAAAATTGCCAACCCCTTTCATAAAATATTCTAACATATTAAACAATTGTTGTGCATCTAAAACTTTAGCACTTGCTTGCCACATCGCTTTAAAATTATTAATTAAGTGTTGCTTACAAAAATTAAATAAATTTTCCATGTTATCTTCTTGGTGGCATTGTTTAATATGTTCTCCAATTCTATAGAGTAGAATATCTCCAGGTAATTTGTTTTCGCAATCTTTATGACTAATTAGCTCAGTTAAAATGTAGTTCTTATTCATAGCCACTTGATTTTCTAAACAGTCTACAGGGAAGTCTGGATCATATTCCTGTTTTTTGCTAATATCAGTAATAAATTGCAGAGCTATATCCATGGTATGCGGTTTAGCAAGGTTAGCTAGATGGTGTAGCAGATTTCTATTGTCGGTTGATGGACTAGCAGTTAATAGTTTATAGTTAAAATCAATGCCCATATCTGCAGATTTACTTTGAATATCTAAAATAGCTTCACAAGCATGATACTTACCAGTAGATGCTGCTAAAATTAAAGCACTACAAGGATTACAATCTTCATCGTTTGCTAAGAATTGGTAAGGATGAAGTTTATATTCAGCATGCAAACTTTGCAGTAAAGGATAAGCCCCTTTAACATTAACAATACTAAATGCAATAAAACTACTTGCTAATTTAGGGTAGGAATATAACCTTTGGTAAGGTAAGGTAATTTGATCTTTGTATACTTGAGGTACATGGCGTTTTAGTTCATCATATGTGTTTTGAGAAACATCAATGGCTACATTGCTCCCATATTGTTCAATATGATTACATAATTTACGTTGAATTAAGTTGTATAAAGATAACTGTTTGCCTTGTTTAAAAGCCTGAGCGAAAAGTAATGTTTGTGCTTTAAGAGTTTTTTCCTGTTGAGCTTTTAATTCTGGTTGCAGTTCCAATTCTAACTTTTTAACGCTTTCTGATATTTTAGCTTTATTTTCCGCTTCTAATTGTTGGTAATACTCAATATTACGCTTAAGATCAGCAATTTTATCTTCAATGTTTTCCCGTGAACTAGTAATTTTTTCAAGCTCTTGTAGTTTTACGATTTCAGGTAAAAAATTAGGGTTAATATTCAATTTTTGACATTGGTCTACTAAGTGAACCCAATTATTGTTATCTATAACTTTAGATTGTTTTTGAGTATTTGCACGTATTGCATTTGTAAGCTTTGCATATGCCTCAAAATGATCTGTGCTTATTGAATTTAGTCTAGTGGAATAGTAATTAAAAGCAATTAAAGCGTCTAAATAGGGATACGATTCATTATCAATTTGAATCATCGCAGTTTTAACTTTCTTTTTACTTAATAAGTTATCTATATCTTTATTACTTTTATCAAGCTTTTTAGTTTTTAATTTATGATCTTTTATTGCTGCCTTTCTTTCTTGTTGTGATATACCTAATATTGTTTCAGACGAAGTTAAATTTTTAGCTTGCCTTTTTTGAATCTTTGTGATCAGATCATCTCTGTTTGCAATCAAGTCATCTATTTCTTTCTTAGTGCATGGAACACTAGTTACCGATTGAGATTTATTTTTTTCTCTGCCAATCAGATCAAATAAACTAGTATTTTTTGGTTTCACTGCACCTGAAATAGTACCTTGAGCAATATCCGATAATTGTGAGTTTTGATTATAAGTTAAAGGTTTTTTATCAAAATCTAACTGCTGATAACTATGACTAAATTTCATTGGCTGAAGAACATTTGATAACTTTAGTATAGCTGTTTCATCTGTTGTTCTCATAATTTTGTGTAAGCGGCACTCATCCTGTTGTTCAAGTAAATGTTCTATATGTTTAGTATGGTTATTTTTAATTTTTTTTACTTCTAGAGTCTCTACTTGGCTAAAATATGCAATAATTGGTTTTTTTATTAAAGATGCTAAAGTTTTCTCGAGACTTGTATACTCAGCACTCAATGCTTTATAATGGTCGCCACATTGCTCAAGTGCCTTATTTATTCTATCAAATATTATTTGTGGATTAAGACTAAATTGACGAATATCAGGATGATCTAGTGCTAAAAATAAATCTTGATAGCTATGATGATCTATCAAAGGTTGTATGCCACTTAGTTTTACTTCAGCTTCTGTGGTTAGCTCATTTATTGTAGGGTTTACAATATTATTTATTTGCTGTTGCAGATTTTTGGGATCAGGTAATGAAATAGACTTAAGATTAGACAATGTTTTTGTAACATTTTCTAACTCGTTAGTAGTTGTTGTTATCTCGTGGCATATACGATAATTATTTATACAAATCTTAAGGTTATTTAATTGTTGTTGTAACTCAATAACATGTTCAATTACAATTAACTGATCTTGTTGTTCTAGCAAAGTAATTTGCTCTATTAATGGTATCTTAGTATAATCATTTATTTTGTCTACTATGCTACCAAAAATACTGATGTCATCTTCAGATAGTAAATTATCTGAGGCTATACTATTAGCAAACAATCTAATATTTGACAGTAGATCATTAATTTGATGATACATATAGACACTTACTGAAGTATCATCAGCAAGCATGGTTGTTGTAGGGTGTATAGATAAGTTTTGCCCAGTAGAAACCGAATCTGTATCAATATCCATAAGATCAGGGCTTTCATCATTATTAGTTGTAGCTAATAGTAAATCACATAACTTTACAACATTCGTTTTAAGCTCATTCACATTAGATGAAACATTATATTTATTAGCTTGGCTATGATTTACTGTTTCTTGTTCTAATTTATCAATTTGGATACGAGTTTTAAAAAGTTTTTCTGTTGTAGCAATATACTTGGATATAGTGGTTTTATAGTTATCTTTTGGTAAATATTTGGGTCGTATTTCTTCTAAAAAGTTATCGAAAATATCTTTGTATTCTTTGCTAGCAGATAACTTGATAGCCTTTATTAGAGTATTTCTTATTCTTACCCCTTGCAAACCATCAGGCTGAGTAAATTTTTGATTAACAAATTTGCCTAGATTTGTTTTTAGCTTAATACTTTCAGAGTTGCTAAAATGACCAAAATGATCAAAATCAAAATTTAGTTTGTTAGATCTGGATTTTATAACATATAAAAACTTTATAAGACGTTTAATTTTGCTAGCTTTATTATTTGTTTTCAAAAATAAAAGGGTAGCTGTATATTCTAATAATTGTACCTGATAACGTTTTGTCGGGATGTCATCTATAATAAGTACTAATTTAGATAGAAAATCAAAAATTACTGTATTGCTACACATTGATATAATTTTTGCTATTTCTTCTGAAAAATTAATTGATTTTTTAGTACCTTTGCTAGCTAATATTAATAAATCTTTAATTATATCTAAATTAATATCTTTTGTTAATGCATCACACGTTTCTGTTAACCGTTGTATAACTCTAGGATGTTGATGACAGATACTTTTTTCTTCTGGAAACAGATAACCGATGGGAATATCTAAACCTGGATACTGCGAAAGGTTAGCTAAATCTTTATTACGAGGAGCAATCACAAAATCATGTATAAGTTTTTTATCGTCCTTAATAGATCGTCGATCTCGCCTATCGGTGTTTGATGAATCATTAATTCTAATAGTACTATCTAATCTGAAATGTTTATCCATTGGCAGTATAAGTTGTTCAGGGTCAATAGTTACTGCTGAGCTACTTATATCAGATGAAGACTCTATTAATTTGTTACTACTATTAAGTATGCAATCAGGTAAAGCTAGATAGTATTCATTTGAAATGCTGTTATCTTCTTGTTCATAATCATCATCGCCATAGTCGGAATAACAATCATCATAATAGCTATTTTCATCTTCCTCTTGTTGTGGCCCAAATTCTTGAATAACTTCGTTGTGATGAGCTATAAGTTTATTGGCTCTATCTAATATTTTTAGGGTAACTTTGGCCTTGTTTTCTTGTGCTATTATAACAATATTAATAGCCATTCTAAGCATTAGAGTTTTCAGAAGGCAGTTAACTTTTATCTGGTATTCTTCTCTAACTGCTTCTTTAGTATTTTCATTTAGAGAGTATGTTAGAATTAATAAAGTTTTATACATTCCAGATAATGTATTTTTACCAATACTAGCGGTCATCAGAAGTTTCTCAATTAAGTTTTGATCAGTAAACTTTAATAATGTATAAACAACTGCCAATCGATGCTTTAGAGTTACATCTGGAGTAAGGTCACACAACAATTTAGAGAAAAGTTCTACCACAGAGCTTAAATCCTCTGTTGATATTTCTTTTATAGCTTCTTTTATATTTTTAATAGGATAATCTAGTTGCTCAATATCAATAAGCAAGTGTTTAACAATACTAAGATTTTCTAAGCCTGTGCTTTCTAATTTAGGTAAATGTGTGTATAGCATCTTCATAGCTTCGCTTCTTAGCAGAGCTAGTTTTTTTGATGTTAATGTTTCTAATAAAGGTTGGTTTTTTTCTGAAGAAACTTCCATTAATGTTGTGTCTGTTTTTATTGGTTTTAGATGATGCTCGGAAAGCCAAACGAATAAGGGTCTCATTATTGTAAAAGCAGGGTGAACAACTAAGCTTAGTTTTGGTATTAAATTGCTAATATTTTGACATTCTTGAGCGCTAGCAGGGATTAAACTTGTATCTTCTGCATAGTTTATAGTTAATAAACTAGCAAATTGCTTTCTCACTGAAGTAGTTTGAAATGCAAGTATTTGTGAACACACAGATTGCCAATGGCATATAGATATTCTCTTTCTTGCAGTTAAATCTGTAAATATTTTTACTGTTTTATCTGACGTATTCGCTGAATTTTGTAGAGCACCTAGACGATCCTTTATTTCCCTAAAAACTTCATCACCTAGTTGTGCTTTAGTGAATTTTTTATTAGCGATAACTATTTCATCTACGTTATTTAACAGATTATTTTTTAATTTACCAATGCTATTTTCTTGAATTATAAGCTCAGATAGTTCAATTAACTTGAAGCTTTGGCTTATTCTGTTGGTAAGCTCTAGCATTAACGCTTGTTGAAGTTGAGAAGGGTTGTCAGAAACAGCTTCCATGGTATCTGTATCAATTTTTCTTAAATAAGGTGTAAATTCAGTAGCAACTATTAATGCCTGTAAGGCTTTTGTTTGCGAAATTTCTAATTCTTGTTTAAGATAAGGTATGAGCTTTTTAAATATTAAATATTTTTCTCCTGCATTGTGGTAATCAAGTTTTGTTCTTTGATGCAAATGTAATCTGCCATCTATAATTTTTGATGGTTTTTGCCCGATTACGTAGCCAGTAATAGGTTTTTTAATTAGTGTGTTTTTTTCAGGTTGATCTATAATAGTTTTATTTTCTGAGTTAGAGTTTTTTTGCAAATATCTATCTTTAAAAGTAGTTTCTGTTGATTGCTGGCTGTTGTTGCCTGCAATTTGCATTTCCATTGTTTTTGCGTTTAAGAGATTCATATTTATTATTCCAATAACCTTACTAAAATAGTTGTTT
>CAKNAD010000024.1 GCA_929200515.1 Candidatus Gorgonimonas leptogorgiae
AAAAAGATTTTTTAAAACCATACTATAAAGGTTTTGTCAATGCGTAAGTCCTATAGGTACTTATTATGTTTTATTATGCAATCTTTTAAGACATTGTGCATGTATAGATGTTTTTGATTTAATATATCAAGATATTATCGCATTAGATGAAGCTTTAGTCAGCGAATCATTATCTCATCTTAAAGATATAGTATTCTACAATGATACATTAAGTATTGGATATGAATCCTCAGGTAAATATTTAACTAAAGTTTATTTAACTGAAGCTCTTAGGAGATTAGTAAGTACTTTTGCTTATTATGGCTATGAGAATGAAAAATCCTATATTTTAGATATTCTAAAGGAAACAAAATATACTGAAGGAAGCTTTACTACTAATGCCCATGTACAAGATATTAAAGAAAAAACACTGTGACTTATCCCCGTACCTAAAGGAATAGCTTACTAAATTAGAAATTATTCTAGACCGTTTCTATGCTAATTTTCCAGCAAGTTCTATATATAGCACTGCTCGCTATGATTTAGACATTAAGAGATACTATGGTTAATAACTATTGCTAGTTATCATATGATATAAGTAACTATTAAAAGTGTCTACGTATTAACGGGTAGTGCTATACAGGTGACAGTTAAAAATATAAATTTTAAGTAGGCAAAAGTTTTTAGCTAAGGCAGTATTTTACAGATTTAGTGTCGTCTAAATCAAACAAAGCAAAATATTATACATTAGTAACTGGGGGATTTTGTTCGTTATTACATTTTTTCGATAAGCAACCTGCGATACCTCCTACAAATATAGTTACTCCAGTAATTATTCCGATAGAGAAACATAAGAGTGTTTTATTTGAAAAAGGAAAATCATCGTTTTTAAATAATGCTATACTTGCCATAGCTAAACTAGTAACCATACAACCAAGAGCACTTGCAATCACTACAGTTTTAACTGTTTTGGAATTAAATTTTGGCTGTTGTTTAGTTACTCTTGTTGAATGAGATCTAAGTTGATCTAGAGATGTAGCTCGAGGAGTTTGAGTATATCGAGTAGTTTGAGTAACTCCAGTTTGAGTAGCTTGAGTTTTCATAAAAATCCTTGTAAATGATAAATAAGCCAATTAAATATTAATATAATTAGTGTCTAGATGTAAATGCAAAAAATACTGTTATAAATTGCGTAAATAAAGGGAGGAATTCGAGGCGATACAGCAGGAATACCTATAAAGATTTAAGAAGTTTTAATGATGAAATAGATAAAATATCAATATATTAATTAGGCAATAGCTTTATAAAAATAAACATTAAAACTATTACCTAAAAAAATTAGGGGTTATTTATATATTAATTAAATCTTGCTCTTTCTTTTGTAAAGTTTGATCAACTTCAGCAATATATTTTGTAGTTAATTTTTGAATACTTTCTTGCTGATGACGTGATTCATCTTCACTAATTTGTTTATCTTTTTCTGAATTTTTAATTTCAGTAATTATATCTCTTCTGATATTACGAATAGAAATTCTTGCATTTTCGGCATCTGCTTTAGCCTGTTTAATGAAGCCTTTTCGTGTATCTTCGGTAAGAGGAGGTAAAGGAATACGAATAACTTCACCAGCTGTAGCAGGATTTAGCCCTAATCCAGAAGTTATAATAGCTTTTTCTACTACTGGTATTAATTGCTTTTCCCAAACTCTTAAACTTAGAGTTCTTGCATCTTCAACATTAACATTTGCTACCTGAGATAAAGGAGCATCAGAGCCATAATATGGAACTTTAATGCTATCTAATAAATTAGGGTGAGCTCTTCCTGTTCTAATTTTATTTAAAGTTGATATTAAACTTTGTATGCTCTTTTGCATACGTTCTGCTGTTGTTGTTTCTATCTCAGTCATTTTTATAACCCACAAAAGAACCTTCTTCTTTGCCTACAACTGTATTTAATAATGCACCAGGTTTGGTTACATTAAATACTTTAAGAGGCATGCCTTGATCGCGTAACATACAAATTGCAGTCATATCCATTACGCGTAAATTTTTAGTTAATACTTCATCATAAGTAAGATACGGTATTCTTTTAGCATCCTTATATTTAAGAGGATCTTTATCAAAAATACCATCTACTTTAGTAGCTTTTAAGACTATGTCTGCATCTATTTCTATTCCACGCAAACATGCTGCTGAATCAGTTGTAAAAAAAGGATTACCAGTTCCAGCACAACAAATAACAACGCAGTTTTCTTGAACAAACCTTAAAGCCCTGCGTCTGTCATAAGTTTCTACTACGCCGGACATTGGTATAGATGACATTGCTAACGTGCTAATATTAGATCGTTCTAATGCATCTCGCATTGCTAAAGCATTCATAACGGTAGCAAGCATCCCCATATGATCGCCCGTTACTCTATCTAAGCCCACAGCGTTTAATTCAGTTCCACGAAATAAATTGCCGCCACCTATGACCATTCCTATTTGTACACCTATTCCTACTAGCTGACCAATTTCAAGAGCCATACGGTCTAGAACATTCGCATCAATCCCAAAATTCTTCTCCCCTTGTAGCGCTTCACCACTTAGCTTTAATAAAATACGCTTATATTTCGGCTTACTGATACTAGATGACATATTACTTTCCTTAAAGCTATCTTAAAATGAACTAAATATAATGTATTATATAAAAATAATTTATTGTAACAAAAAACTGCAATAAATCCTATGATATTTTTTATTATAAATATTGCTATGAAAGCCTCTATAAGATAATATTTGAAAGATTGCATAATTAATTTACTAGGAGAAATATAACATGTCTTTTAATCTTCCAGAATTACCTTATCCTCAAGATGAGCTAGAGCCGCATATTTCAGCCAAAACATTAAGTTTTCATTATGGCAAACATCATAAAACCTATGTTGATAAACTTAACTTGTTAATAAAAGGTAGCGAACACGAAAATAAAAGTTTAGAAGATATTATTATGTCGACTTCTGGGCCAATTTTCAATAATGCCGCTCAAGTTTGGAATCATAGCTTTTATTGGCAATGTCTGAGGGCGGGTCAAGACAATAACCAACCAACAACTAAAATAGCAGAATTACTTACTAAAACATTTGGTAGCATACAAAAATTTATAGAATTATTTACCGATAAAGCAATAAATAATTTTGGTTCCTCTTGGACATGGTTAGTTCTAAATAAAAATAACGATCTAGAAATTATTAATACTAGCAATGCTGGTAATCCTATGACCGACGGTATGAAACCACTGTTAACCTGCGATTTATGGGAACACGCTTATTACCTTGATTACCAAAATCTAAGGCCTAAATATATCGAAGCATTTTGGAAATTAGTAAATTGGGATTTTGTCGAAACAAATCTATAATTTTTTCGTAGCATATAAATTGCTTAATAGATGAAAATATCTTTAATAATAACTACCTATAATTGGCCAGAAGCACTTAACGCAGTTTTAGAAAGTGTAAAAATGCAATCTATGTTGCCATACGAAGTAATTATTGCTGACGATGGTTCTGCAGCAAAAACTGCTTCGTTAATAACTAAACAGCAAGCTGTTTTTCCTGTTTCTTTATTACATAGCTGGCAACAAAACAAAGGTTTTAGGTTAGCTCTAAGTAGAAACAAAGCTATCAATAAAGCAACTGGTGAATATGTTGTTGTTATTGATGGCGATATTTTTTTACCAAAAAATTTTATTAAATCACATGCATTAACTGCAAAGCTAGGGCAATTTATTCAAGGAACTCGAGTTTTACTAAACTCTAAGCGATCACAAAAAGTATTAAGCAGTTATAAATTACCATCTCCACTATCTACAGATATAAATAACCGACATAATACAATTTATAATGCTTATTTAAGTAAATTATGTTCAAACTTTTTTAACCATTGCTATAAAGCAAAAGGCTGCAATATGTCTTTCTGGCTAGATGACATAAAAAAAGTAAATGGTTTTAATAATGACTTTGTTGAATGGGGTTATGAAGATAACGAAGTTCATCAACGTTTATTAAATAGTAAATTAAAAGGTTTGTACATGCGTTTTTTAGGCAGTGGTTATCATTTGTATCATCCAGAATGCTCGCGCAAACAACTTAATGTTAATAAAAATTTACTGCAAAGAACTATCGATGAAAAATTAACTTATTGCCAAAATGGATTAAAGCAAGCAACTATAATAGATTAAAACAAGTAAATTACCATTAACAGGAGAGCCTTAAAAATATCTATTTTGCATTTTAAGGCTTATAAGCATTACATCTTAATAAATTACCACCCCACGCATGCAGACATCCTTTTAAACTCCATAATTTAATATTTTTACCTAAGTGAATAATAATATTTAAATTAAATTACCTTTTAGAAAATTTTTTGCAAAACCCACCACCATAAGACAATTATTTACTAGTAAGAAGTTATAATTGAGAGCATAATAAATAAAAATAGCAATCGTAGCTTTTTTTTGGTATCATATATACATAACTTTGATAAATTTTAACTCCCTATGAGAGATAAACCAATGCTAGCTACAGAACAGAAAGATTTAACTATTGAAAAAATTAATGAAATTAAAGGCGACGATATAGTCTGCTTTGAAATTTCTAACAGATCTAATATTGCTGATTTTATGGTGATTGCTAATGGCAGATCAACCAAGCATATTGAATCTATTGCTGAATTTCTAGTAGAATCATTTAAAAATACCGGTATTGATACCGTAAAAGTTGAAGGTGATAAAGTTTCAGAATGGATTCTACTAGATACAGGAGATATCATAATCCATATAATGACTCCTAATACCAGAGAATTCTACGCTTTAGAAAAACTATGGGATCAAGATCATCTAACTAGCATGGCAAATTAATTTTTTCTTTTTATAAAATATTATAAACTCTTAAACTGACATTAAATAGCTACTCTGGTAAAAATTTTTTTCTGATAAATAGTATTCAACTTCTTAGCCTAATGCTACGTGTGTATAATGTAATTAGCAGTTGGAAATGCAGGTTTTAACAGAAAATTATACATTTAAGGGTAAAACTATGTTGCATGTATTTAATTAAAAAAATACTAACAGAGGATGTAGCTTATAAAATTTAAAGACGCAAGAGACCTATTTACGGCAGTTGATAGTGCTGAACTACTCCGCCCTAAAGGGCGAAGGTTCTAAATCGCTTTAGAACTTTTCTGTTTCATCACGCTTTTACTAGATTATTGCTAGGCAATAATCCCCGCTCCAGTCGCTCCGCAGACTAACCCCCGCAGTACCTGCGGTTAGCTCTGACAATGTCTGAGCAGTGAATAGCATTAAGCTATGTGTTGTATTCTACAGATATTTGAGAGAAAATCAACACTTTTATGCCTTATATCCCCGCCCTAAAGGGCGAGGCTTTACGGCACTAATTGGTAAAGTTGGCGGAGGCAATCGCATTTACTACAACCAAGAAACAGTACAGTTCTTTACCAGAGGAAAAGGTTCTCTTATTATGGATTTCAATTTAAGCTTTTTATATGCAAATTCTTAACCACGCTTCTTCCTCCTAATAATTGTAAAAAATTTGATAAATACCAAATAAAACATGTAAATGCATCAAATTACATTAATGCGGTATCTAGTATACATGTACCAAAAAATAGCATGGTAACAGCTACACAGCTTAAAAAAACTATATCCAAATGCGGGCTTAATAAAATCGACTATAAAATTCTTGTATCATAAATATCCACTTTTCTAGGTGTAATTGCTATTAAATCTTTTTGTTTGACCTTACAACTGATGTTTTCATCTAACTAGTATGGCAAATTAATTTTTTTTACTTTTCTCAAATTTCCTATCGAATATTTTAAAGCGTAGAACTCGCATTAAATAGCTACTTTAAAAAAATTTTGCCTGTGACTTCTTAACATATAAAATTTCACCAATTAAATGCTCCTATCTCAGCATAAAAACAAATAAAAAGCTTATATTTTAACCTAAATATGATACGATAACACCAAGCTAATTGCTTAAACTTAAAAATTACAACCTAATTAATACAAACTCAAATATTTTAATGGAATAATATAAATGACTAACGGAATGCATCCACATATTCCCTCGCCATGCAACATAGATAACTCTAGTTTTAAAGAAACTAAAGGTGTAAACAAGCAATGCAAAAAAAATGTTACTTCATTTTCTATCTGGAAAATTGCTACCTATCTTACTTTCGCAGCTGGTATTTTATGTTCAGGTCGCTATGCTTCCAGAAATATATTGCGTAATAATGAAACTACATTAACCTCTCGTACCGTAGATACAACAGGTTTAAACCCCAAAAGTATAAAACAAGAAAATAGAGCTACTAATAATGCAGGTTTTTTAGATCAATCTGATGCTACTTTTATTGAAGAATCAATTGACAAAATTCCAGATCATTTAACTACTCGTTCAGATAAAGAACCACAATGGTATAGGGACATTACTTCGGAAAATAAGGCTACAAAAGCTAGACCCTTTGCAGAATATGAAAAAACTGGCTTTTTAATTTTCAGTGACGATAATTCCAAGCCTTACTACGATAAGGCTTCTACAGATATTAGAGAAATCAAGCAAACATTAGCTAAAGAGCTTCCTGAAGATGTTCAGTTAATCGTTTACACTGATTCATACTTTACTGCGAATATTCGCAATGAATACAACTCTGTAATTGGTAAAGATCGCTTGCATATTGTACACACACCATCAGGCAGTGACTTATGGACCCGAGATACAGCTCCTATTGCCATCTATGATGAAGATGGTAATCTTGCATTAGTCGACGCTCTACACCATTCCAAGTTTGAACCAGATTATGAGATCTCAAAATTTTTTAAACTACCTTTGCATGCACATGGACATTTTTTTGAGGGGGGTAACTTTATTGCAGATAGTAATGGTAATTGTGTTACCGTTGATAACCCCTCTAAAAAGAAGAATATTCCAGATGACGTTTTTCAAACACATTATAAATGCCACAATACAACTCGTCTTAAATACATAACAGGTATAGGACACGTAGATGAAGTGGTTAAATTTATTAACTCTGAAAATGTTATAACGGACCAACCTATTTATAAAGACATTTTCGAAGCAAAAGGATATAAAGTTACAATGTTGCCTCAGGCACAAGAAGAGTATGAGACCTATATTAATTCTGTAATAATAGATAAAATAGCAGTGGTTCCTATTTTTAACCTAGATACAGATAATCAAGCAATCGAAGCATACCAAAGCTTTGGATTAAAAGTTTTTCCAATAAACAGCACCATGCTTTCAAACTATAGAAAAGGATCCGTTCATTGTATTACAATGACTTATCCACCAATTTCAAAAATTTAATAGTTATTGCTATCTATAATTTATACACGTGGCAGATGAAAATGCTAGTTTTCAGAGCTATTAAAAAGGTCTAATTCATCGTTGAAATACACTTGCATTTGGAAAGTATTTTGCCTTGAATTAAACCATTTTACTTAGCCAAAAAAACTTGCCCTGCGGGAGCAATTAAAAAAACTTTTTTAACTCGTCAATTGCTTGTTGGTAATTATTAGAACCAAATATTGCTGATCCGGCTATAAAAGTATCTGCGCCTGCCTGTAATACTGAGTTTATTGTCTTCGCATTAATTCCACCATCAACAGCTAATCTTGCCTCTGAATTATGGCTATTTAACATATTACGCAAATGCTTTATTTTACTTAAAGCCGAAGAAATAAATTTTTGACCACCAAAACCAGGATTAACAGACATAACTAGAACAAAATCTAATAACGGTATTTGATACTCAATAACACTTGGTAAGGTAGCAGGATTTAGCGCTAGACCAGCTTTGCATCCGGAATCACGAATACGACGTAAATTTTGATCAATATGCGTAGTAGCTTCTGGATGAAAACTAATATAATCAGCACCAGCCTCAATGAAAGCATCAATCATTTGTTCCACTGGAGTTACCATAAGGTGCACTTCAATAGTTGCTTTACAACCAGCATCTCGTAGAGCTTTACATACCATAGGACCTATTGTTAAATTTGGTACATAATGGTTATCCATAACATCAAAGTGAATCCAGTCAGCGCCAGATTTAATCACATTTTCAACTTCTTGTCCTAACTTGGTAAAATCAGCAGCTAAAATACTAGCTGATATTATAGGTTTTTGCATTGATTAATCCTTTTGTATATACGCTTTCAAGTAGAAAGTGTATATAAATCTAAATATTTAACTAGATAAAAGTTCTGTTGCTGTATCAACAATATTGTTAACCGTAAATCCAAAAAACTCAAATAGCTCTTTCGCAGGTGCTGACTCACCAAAGCTAGACATACCTATAATTCTACCGTCTATGCCCACATATTTATACCAAAAATCTTTAGCAGCGGCTTCTATAGCTATGCGATTAGTAATATTAATAGGTAATACAGTGTTCTTATACTCTGCATCTTGCTGGTCAAATATTTCTGTCGATGGCATAGAAACTACTCTAATTTGGTAATTTAGTTGCTCTAACTCTAATTTTGCTTGCATGGCTAATTCTACTTCAGATCCTGTTGCTATCAATATAAGATCGGGGGTATCAGAACAATCACTTAAAATGTAACCACCGCGTTCTATTAGTTTTACTTGCTCAGAAGTTCGATCTTGGCAAACTAAACCTTGACGTGAAAATAACAGCGCACTAGGACCAGTTTCTTTAATTAATGCAGCTCTCCAGGCTACGGCAGATTCTACGGTATCGCAAGGACGCCAAGTATCTAAATTAGGTGTTAACCTTAAACTAGCAATTTGCTCAACTGGTTGATGAGTAGGACCATCTTCACCTAAGCCAATTGAATCGTGAGTATATACAAAAATACTGCGTTGTTTCATTAATGCTGCCATGCGTACCGCGTTACATGCATACTCCATAAATACTAGGAAAGTAGCCCCATACGGAATAAATCCGCCATGCAATGTTATACCATTCATAATGGCGCTCATGCCAAATTCACGCACACCATAGAAAATATAATTGCCTCCAGGGTTGTTATCAGTAATTCCTTTAGAGCCTTCCCATAATGTAAGATTAGATCCTGCTAAATCGGCAGATCCTCCGAGTAACTCTGGTAATATAGGGCCAAAAGCATTAAGAGTATTCTGAGAAGCTTTACGAGTTGCTATATTTTCTTTGTTTTGCTGGCATTGGTTAATGTATTTATCTGCTAACAAGTTAAAATTATCTGGTAGGCTAGCATATGATCTGCGTAAAAACTCTGTCGCAAGCTCTGGATATTTAGATTCATAACTAGCAAATAGTGCATTCCAATTATGCTCTAAACTTTTACCTGCTTCTTTAGCA
Source organism: Candidatus Gorgonimonas leptogorgiae (assembly GCA_929200515.1). Taxonomy (GTDB): domain Bacteria; phylum Pseudomonadota; class Gammaproteobacteria; order Pseudomonadales; family Endozoicomonadaceae; genus CAKMZJ01. The sequence continues at coordinate 9,369 of CAKNAD010000024.1, forward strand.
TCCCAATTTTTATAAATTTCTTCAGGAATAACAAATGAATCATGTTGCCAATTTAAAGCTTCACGAGTTAACTTGACTTCAGCATCACCTAGTGGAGCCCCGTGAACATTAGCTGAACCTGATTTATTTGGTGAACCAAAACCTATAGTTGTTTTGCAACATATTAGCGTTGGTTGACTTTGATTACTCTGAGCTTCAGCTATAGCACTATCAATTGCTTCAGAATTATGACCATCGACTTTATCAATAACATGCCAGCCATATGCCTTAAATCTATTAGCGGTATCGTCGCTAAACCAGCCTTGTACATCGCCATCTATAGATATACCGTTATCATCATAAATAGCTATTAACTTGCCTAACTTTAAAGTGCCTGCTAATGAGCATACTTCGTGTGAAATACCTTCCATTAAACAGCCATCGCCTAAGAATACATAAGTAAAATGATCAACTATAGAAAATTCAGGCTTATTAAACTGTGCAGCTAAAGTTTTTTCAGCAATCGCCATACCTACCGCATTTGCTATGCCTTGACCTAATGGTCCGGTAGTTGTTTCAATTCCAGGAGCATAACCAAACTCAGGATGACCAGCAGTTGCTGAATGTAATTGACGAAAATTTTTTATTTGCTCTATATCTAAGTCGTATCCTGTTAAATGAAGCAACGAATACAACAACATAGATCCATGGCCATTAGATAGAACAAAACGATCTCGATTATGCCACTTAGGGTTATTAGGGTTATGTTTTAAATGTTTTCTCCATAAAACTTCGGCTATATCAGCCATTCCCATTGGAGCACCAGGATGACCTGATTTGGCTTTTTGAACAGCATCTATACTTAAAAATCTGATCGCATTCGCAAGTTCACGACTAGAAGGCATTGTATCTCCCAATATAATGAAATAAATTCTCGAGTATTCTAAACTTTTTCAACAAAAATATAAAGATAAAAAAGAATATTTTTATTTTAAATATATACACGTGGCAGATGAAAATGCTAGTTTTCAGGGCTAAAGAAAAAGTATTAGATAACGGTAAAAAACTTGTGGCTAATTATTTTCTTTTATTGCAAAATAAATGCTTTTACGTCAGAAATTTATATATTGTTACTGGTGTGATATTTTTACTGAGATCAAGCACCACCAAAATATCATATGTTTTCTATGTAAAGATATATTTTCGGTGTATACTAATGACATCATTGATATTACAATATAGCCGTTTATAAATTATTTTTTTGGATAGCTACAAGCATGTGCATAAATTTACCTAACTTTCTTACTTTATTACGCATATTATTTGTCCCTTTTCTAGTTATTTTATTTTATATGGATTCTGTAACTTGGAATTACACTGCTAGCGCTTGTCTTTTTGCAATTGCAGGGATAACAGATTGGTTTGATGGTTTTATCGCTAGAAAATGGAATCAAATCACTAGATTTGGAGCTTTTTTTGATCCAGTTGCAGATAAAATTATTGTAATAACCTCTTTTTGTTTATTAATTGAATCCATGAAATCATATTATATTACTGTGCCAATCTTAATTATACTAATTAGAGAGTTAACGGTTTCAGCATTAAGAGAGTGGAATGCAAAAATAGGTAGTAAAACTGATATTTCTGTCAAGATGATAGGAAAAATAAAAACGGTTATGCAAATGACCTCTATTACTATACTATTATACTCTTGTGGCTTGGGAGTAGCCAGTTTCATACAGTATGTTGGAATATGTTTATTATACATTTCAACTTTTTTTACTATATACTCAATGTTTTACTACGTTAGATTATCTTGGTCTGATTTTTCACTAAGAATTTAACTTTATCTACCTTCTACTTGAAGGTGGATAAATTAAAACTCGCAAATATCATGTTGTAACACTGATTTTTCAATCGACCCAACTCTTGTTAAAACATTTTGGTAAAAATCACCAAAAGCTTGCGATAAGTTTTCTTCTAATTCTTGTTTTAAGCACATATACTGAATAAACAGCTCTGCTGCTTGTTCGTCATCCATAGCTTCTATGTTAGCAACAGCAAGCATTTGTTGCTTAAGATTATCACAACGTTCGAAAAATTCTTGCATTTGTTTTGGTATTGCTTCTAAGCTGTTAATGGTATCCTTTTGTAATAAATACAATTCTTCTCTTAAGGTTTGTTCTCTTGTTACTAGGACCCCAGTGGTTGCTTTCTCGTTTCTTTGGTATTTAGCTATTTTACGTTGATTAATTCTATTATTTATCTTATCTACACCAATTCCTAAGGCTGTAAAAACAACAATTAATACCCAATCAATACCAAATGCGATTGGATCTTTTAACTCAGCAATTAAAGCTGGAATTTGATTTTTAAGATATACAGCTCTTCTTGCTAAATAAAAGCCTAAAATTTTAAATCTGGATCTTATAAACGAAAAAGACATGTCTTTAAATATAGATTTAGTATCTTGTAGCAATTCAGACACCTTGTTAGTGGCAGCTTCTTTATTACTTTGAGTTTCTTCACCAGCTAGTTTATTAATTTCATCCATAGTGATTTTAGCTATGGCTGATCTATTAGGATTATTTGCTAAAAAAGGAAATAATTTATTTATTAAATTACTATTATTAGCTAATAGTTTATCTTTATAACCAGCCATTGACTTTTTATTTAATACACTAAGAAAAATACTTTGTTGTTTAATAGGAGATAAATGCTCAAATTTTTTATCCCATAGATTATTTAGGTTATTTTTTAATTCTAATATATTAGGTTTTGCGGTATTTATTATATCTGCAGTTGAATTAATGAACTTTGCTAAATGTTGCTCTACATCTTGTTTTCTTAGTTGGTAGATAACCTTTTGTTGTTCGTATTTTATATCATGCTTTAGATCGTTATTTTTCTTATGTTGCATTTTTTTTAATTCAGTAGCTGCTTTTTCTAATTCACTAAAACACCCCATTAAATTTGCTATAGAATCATATTTACAGACATACGCATAGGAATTAATAAATTGCTTTAATTCTTTCTTATTTTCTACTGTAAGAGAATTAACATCATCAATCAATACTTTTCTTTGCATTTGCTGTACTTTATTATTATGATGTATATATTGTACATAATTATATAATGCAGCTATTGGTTTTAACAATAACACCCAGGCTATTCCAAAAGAAACAGAAAAAATAAACGAAGCTCCAAAAGTAAAAACAGATCCAATTAGCCCAACAACTAAAATAGATAGAGCATTAATGCCGATGGCTCTTTTACTATGCAAAACCTTACGTTTAATTCGATTTATTAGATCAAATTTTTTTATTTTCAGATGGCTATTAGTAGTTATTTGCTTCTTAATAAATTCTTTATCTAAGTCATCTAAATAATACTTAGATTGCTTAGGAGGATCTAACGCAATAACTTCTGTTTTAGGCTGAATGCTAGCATCTTCAGAACTAACAGAAATATCAGCTGGAGCTTCATAATATTGAACTAAATATTTTTTTAATCTTAAAAAACGTTTAAAAGTAAAATCTTTAGCAGTTTTTATACCTACGGATGCAGCATGCTGCCTAATCATTTCTAATTTCTCTTCGTTACTATCTTTTAAATCTACAAACCATTGATCTACTAAGTGTTGATATATTTCATTTTGTAAGAAGCTTTCTGGTAGGATTTTATTATCTAAAAAATAGTCATAAGCTAGCTCTATATTACCTTTTGTATGGCTATCAGCTATTAATTCTAAATTTTTTGAATTTTTTAAAATTTCAGCTAATCTTTTTTTTGCTTTTTTTTGGTTTTTAGGTAGGTGTAGCTGTAAAATAGTATGGGCTCTACGTCTTAATATAGTTTCATTATAAACTTCGACTGATTTCTCCCTAAGAACCACTATTAATGCCTCTAAAGCTTGCTTGTAACTATCTGATCTAGTAACAGATAGCTTACAAAACTGATCATCTACTGGTACTACATTTCTATTTTTCAATTTTGTCTGACCGGAAACCTTTTTATTTTTTTTTATATATGAGTAACCATTTTTAGTATCTACACTTTTAGTATCTAACTTCTTACTTGTATTTACAATAGCTGAAGCTATATTTTTTAAGTCTCCGTTTATATTATCCATACGTTATTCCCTTAAAAAAATTTTATAGTTAACATTTATCTTTTTCGGTTATTCGGTCTTACCTATTAATTATTATACTCAGTTAAAGTTGTAAATATTGACTACAGGAAGAACTTATTCAGTTAAAAAGCTCAGCCTTTTAACCTAATGAACATACAGATGGAAGATAAAAATGCTAAATTTCAGAGAATTGGTTAATTATCTACACTGCGGTTACTTGCAAATGATCTAAATATTCTTTAAAACATGCGGTTATTATATCTTGAGTTATTAATGCCGCTGAATCACCAAATACTTGTTTTACTCTATTTTCATTTAAATCATATTTTATAACAGTTTCAAGAGAAGAAAAACAAGAATAACAGAACAAATTCACACAAAAGCTATAGGTATATGTTGTCTTGTTACCTTTTATATATCTAACAGAATAATCAGGAGGATATATTAAGCTTTTTTCATTATTTTTACTGTTATCTGGGAAATCATCACCTCTATTAATATCTATCAAAATATTTAATTTAGTAATAGGTATTTGTTTAAATAACCAATTTATAAATGGGGCGAATACAAAGTTAAGAAACTTACTTAATTGCATTGGCGTTGTGGTCTTATTATATATCAAATGACACAATTCTTTATAGGTTTCAACCATTCCAAGGTAAAAATAAATATTTTTACCTTGGGCTTGCTGATTTTGACTTATAGGAAATGCTGGTTTTCTAGTAGCTAGTCTATTCACACTAGGAGACTTACCTGTGCTACTGTAACTCCAGTCTGTTTTAATATTAGTTTCCCTCAAAATATTAGTAATAATTTTAGATTTAATAGTAACTACTGTATTATCATCAGTAGATTTGTGATGATGATAAAAGGGTGTCTCTTGAAGTTTCTCTAAAAAAAGATATTGTTTAAAACCAGAGTAATGATTGTCTAATATTTTTTGTACTCTTTGTTGGTATTTGTCATCTTGCGTTAAATTTTCAAGAGCAAACAACAAATAAGTTACTATTAATTTATTATCTTCAATTAAAGATAAACAAGCAGATGAAATAGATTTTATGGTTTTAATTGATATTTTGCTATCTATAAATTGTTGATGAGAACATATGAAAAAATAATATATTACACCTAATTTTCTATTATCACCTTGGTTACTTATTAAAAAAACTAAATCACCAAAAATTTTTACTAAAACTTTGCTAAAATCAGCAGTTGTACTGTTTATATATAAATAAAAGTTTTCAGTATATAAATCTTCCCATATATTGTATATTAATGTATTAGAAAAATCAGAGTTTTTTATTGATACAATAAACTTTAAGAAGTTAATCAATTGATTGGGTTGGTTATGAAGCTTTTGTACTTTTTCTGAATAAGCTTTAATAAAATCTGTTTTAGATGTTAATATTATTTTAGTGCTTTTATCATCTGCGGGTGCTCGGTAATAATCTAAAAACTGGTGTTCTATTATTTGTACAGTAGTATCAGGGTTATCAGCTCCTCCTAAATCTATGCTAATCCAAGTTTTTTTATCATCTAAACTAAATTCTACAAACATGTGCAAATCATTGCCAATACAATTTGTAGCAACTCCAAAATATTCTGCTAATATTTGAAATATTATAGCTCTATGCCGGCAACTACCTTGTTGATAACGTATAGCATCTATTACAGCATTATAACCTTCACTAGTTATATCCATATTAGCTTTAAAGTAGCTAGCCCAAGAAATTAATTCTTGGATTTGTTGTTTTTTATCTGTAAGTAATTTTATTTGTTGTAATTTATTGATTGATCTATTTACATTAATATTAGAAGAAAAAATATTATTATCTAATAATTGTTTTAAATATTTATCTTGATTAGGATTTTTGATACTTTTTGCAACTTTAGCAGAAGCTAAACTTATTAAATTTGGTTTAATAATAAAATCTAATTTTAATTTTTTATGTTGCTTTATCTCATTACCACTAGTATACAGATTTAAAAACTTATTAATTATTTTTAATTCTTTAAGCTTTACCATTAAAAAACCTGTAACCTGACAACGCCCTAGATCAATTAAATCTTTATGGGAAATTCCTATACATTCATCATTATAACTAATTCCAGGTAACGCAACCCAGTTATCAGTTGATAACTCTAATTCTGCAGTACCTAATAACTGCCCAGTTTCAAGATTTACTGGAAGGTTAGAAGTTAGCACAGGAGCAGAGATTATTTGTATTTGTTTACTATTTTTATATGCGCTATAACTAATACCATTAACTGTTGCTACTGGTCTATATAATTTTAATCGATAGTCAGATACACTAAATTTATTTGTAGCAAAATATTTTATAGGATGATAATCATGTGCTTGCGTAATTGTCTTAAAGTTTAATCTTTTACCAGCAGAACTAATTTTCTTTTTGCTAACTTTTAGTTGCTTATTTTTTGTATTTTGTGGCTGACGCAATTTAAAATCTTCTGCTTTATTTTTTAGCATAAGTATTAATAAACCATAATCTTGCTGAAAAATAGTCGTCCATTGTTTAAAATTAGCATCGACTAATTTATTTGCTGTCTCTAGCAAATTAGCCAAACTTAGTTGGATAGAAGCCTGTTGTTGTATTAATGCTTGAGATAAATCTAAGTAACTGCTAAATAGCCATTCAATCATTATTGGTTGATTAGGATAACGCTTCAACAATATTTTATATAATTCATTTGTGGCTATGGGATCTAAGTTTACTTGAGTCATTCTATTCATAAATGCCACAGATAAGCGTTCTCTGTTGCTATAAGACAACGGATTAACAGTTGCGAACAACATAAACCCATCATTAAACGCTCCTGTTAGTATATCGTTGAATAGCCCTTCTAGATAACGACTAGGAAATAAATTTATTTCGCTAATAACTAATTTTTGCCCATTTGCCATTGCGGTTAATATTATTTCTACGGTTTTATCCCATTGGTTAGGGTTAGCATTTATATGAATAAATTTATTTTTGCAAACTTTTTGTTGTTCCCATAATATTAACACTGCATTTAAAATACAATCTTTACCCCAACCAGCTGGACCTTCTACCCATAACCCACGCCTACCTAGTAAATTTGCTTGACTATCAAGGAACATCCAATAATCTTTAACTAATTTTTTTACTGCCTTACTAGATAACTCTAAATTTTGATTTATACTTGCAAGTTGATTAAAAAAATCTTCAAACTTAGCATCTCGTGTATCTAGAGCTGAACCGTCTAAAATTTCTATTGCAAATTTTTCTTTATAATTAGCTAATAATAGTTTTATTTGAGGTTTATTTATTATACTAGTAAATAAAATCTCAGAAACAGCATGCCAAACTAAACCATATATTTGCATTATTCCTAAACTGTTATTTTGATAACAGATAATTCTATTTATTCTTGATAATATATCTTGTAAATCTCGTGCGGTTAATTTATGTTTTATAATTTTATCATACTCATAGTATAAATATATTAAACTATTGATAATTTCAGCAGTTATATCTGAAGATAAATTTACATTTAACGCAGGTTTAATAATTAATTCAGCTAAATCATTTGCAGTCATAGCTTTATGATATAAAGTTAGCATTGATGCACTAATTTCACTATCCATACTCCTACCGTCGTAACTATTTGGATTGCCTGTGATAATTACACGGTGCTTACCTGATAATTTATAAACTTTACCAGCATAGCTAAGCTGCGGTTGCTTGCTGGTTAAACCTGCTAAAGGAGACAATACTCCATCGGTAACTAAATTAGCTTCATCAAGAATTAATAATGGTGGATTGTCGTTTATAGCCCATTTTAATATAGGGCCAGCAATAAATTTGGTGTAAGCATCATCTACTGTTTGTTGTAATTGTTGACTACCAAATAAATCGCTTGCTTTCGTTTCCGGTCCTAAACTCAGAACTAAAGGTTCTGGCATATTTTTGAATTCGTCAGTTTTTTTTAAGTTATTAACTACAGCTTGCGCCATGTGGCTTTTGCCAGAACCAGCGATACCTTGTAAAAAAATAATTGGATACTGTTTTATTCTTGCTGCTAACCGTTGTTTTTTTCTGGCTTGTTTTCTGTAGCTATTTACTGATGATGCAACCAAATTAGTTGCTAAATCATTAAATTCAGTTTGTAATAATTCTTCAGGAAAAACATTTAATAATAATTTAAAAATGTTTGTTATCGCTTGCTCTAATGAGTTGTTTTTTTTAATATGGTAAATTTTAAATGCTAAACTAGTTGCAATTTCACTTATGGGTAAAGTTGTTTTTAATTTATTGTTTGCACTTAGCATTGCATCTATTATTGTAGAGCGTACTGAGCCATTGTAATAAACTATTTGCTGGTTGTTATTATAATTGTTTACAGCAAAGCGATCCATAAAAAATTGTTTTTGGTTATCTGGAATTATAGCTAAAATAATATTTGCGAGTCTATCTATAACAGCGTTGTTTTGTATTTTTGCAAAGTTAAAATCAGCTATATTTTTTTCTGTAGAGGCAAAACATGATGGCGAGCAATATCTTGCTAATATCCAAAAATCTTCTGCTAATGAATTTCTATTAGCATTAGGGTTATTTTTTATCCAATTAAGTAAAGCTTCGGCATCTGCTACTTGTTGGTT
>CAKNAD010000025.1 GCA_929200515.1 Candidatus Gorgonimonas leptogorgiae
AAATTCTAAGTGATCGTAATTATTATCACTACCACTGTTTTTATCTTGAAAGTTTAATTTATTGTAATTATTCTCCGTAGCATTTTTTTTATCACTAGGTCTTGGTTTTTTGTAAACATGATCACTTGTGCTTGCGTTTTTAAGGACAATTATTGGTTTTTCGTAAATATTATCATCATTACTTTTTTTGCTTGAATTGTTACTGCTATTATTTATTAATTCTGTAGCTGTAAAGTTTTTTTGGATTGATGTAGCTGATGTGCTGTGTTCTTTTGCAGTTTCAGTATGATCAAATTTTTTTTGCAATTCTGCAATAACTCTTGCAGCATTAGCTTTAGTTTTATCATCTGTAGTTAAACTATCATTAGAACTGTTAAGATTAATTTGCAAATTATCTGTTTGCACTTTATTCTTAGAAAAAAAATTAAGCACTCTTTTAAATGATTTAATTAATCTTTGCTTTAATGTGCGCTTCTTAGGAGAGTCAAAACTCTTAGCTTTTTGAGTATCTTGCGATGTTAGCTTGTTATTTGATGTTACAGCTCTAACAGATGGACTAGCCTTTTTTTCAGTATTATTGACTTCATACTGTCCTTTACTACCAAATATACCTGAAATAGCATCTTTTAAAAAATTAATTCTCATATTATAATTCCTTATTAGTTAAGAAATAAATATTTTTAGTTAGATCTTAAGTTAGGTATACTGTAGCAACTCCTCGATCTAAGATATAAAAAATACCATAAACTTACTTCTTAAGGGCGTAATTCGGCAGGTAAAAACATTTTATTAGAAAGCTATTAGCTAGCTAGAGTGCTATCAAAGAAAATACTTAGTATCAACTTTAAAGTTGAAAAAACAAACTAAATAAGCCTTTACTGTCTGTAGGTAAATTACTTTGATTAATTAAAGTTTTTAAATTGCAATTATGACGTACAATTTCACATACTGCTTTTATGTTATTTCTGCTAAATTTGTTATTATTTAGTATTCTGGACATTAATGTATTTATTATATATATACAGTCATTATAAATTTTATCACCCTCAGCTTGCACACGCCCATAATGTGCTATAGTACTACGTATGCTAATAGCAGATAGAATTTTTTTTAATATATTAAATATTTTATTTTCTACCGCTGCTATAGATATAATATCACTGTTATTTCCTTGAGTTAATATTATTTCAAGCTTATTATCAGCAGTTAAAAATAAACTATTTAGTATGTTGTTAATATAGTTAATCGCAATACCTTCAACATTTTTTTGCAAAGCTAAAAGTAACCCCGTTGTATTATCAGAATTTTTTGCTAATAAGAGTTCAACTTGTTGTTGGTTAGTTAATTGTTTGTTTTTCATTATAGTTTTACAGTAATATATAAAAATACCAGTATAAGCAACATGATTTTTTCTAATATTTGTTTCTATTATATCTTTGAATATTATAGAGAAACCACTATTACCTTTTATATCTATTGCTTGTAGTATTTTAAATAATTGCTCACTACTAAATAATTCTTTTTCAATAATTTTCTTTAAGTAAGAATAAATTACATTAACATTCTTAGACTGTATAGCTAAAGATAATCCATTTCCTGCACTACCTTGAGCTAATATTATAGTAAATTTTTCTTCAATACTAAAAAAAGTATTCTTTAGTATATTGCTAACGTATGATTCCGTAATAACTGTTTTTTCATTTTTTATAGCTAAATATAAGATAGAATCACCATTAATATTTTTTGATTCTATGATTTTTAATACTTCATCACGGGGAATATCTAGCTGTATTATAAAATTAATATATTCTTTAATATAACGCTCTATAGCATATAAATTAGCTATATAAGATATTATAAATTGTAGCAGTGCTGCATTTTTATTCATTTCTTTAATGATAAATATTTTTTCTTGTTGATTTAACTCCTTAAGAGAAAGAATAAAATCTATATACCGCTTTAATCTTTTATTTTTTTTGCTTGATATTGCTGTAAATATTACAGAATTACCAGATGTATCTCTTGCTTGTAATAGCTGTAATAATTCATTTTTGTTGTAATTTTTTATATTATTTGTAATATATCGTATAATTTTATTGTATGTTAGATAGTTATCACAACAAAGAACAGCAGATAAAACATAAGAATTTATTTTTTTATCTTTTTTATTTAATAATAAATCTATAAGTTTATTATTATTGTTATAAATAGCGGTCCTTAAGCAATCATTATACTGCGTAGAATCTAAACTAGGGTTACAATGTGTTAATATTTCATATATTAAATAGTCATTTTTTATATTTACAAACAAGATAAACAAATTATCTAATAAATTTCTATTAGAGTTTGTAAGATCTAGCACCTTATGAATTGTTGCAATTGGCAATATCGCAAATTGCTGTACAATAATTTCTGGTTTATCATGGTTTATAAAGTCAAAAAAATTCTCAACAATCTTAAAATTGCAATCTATTATTTCTCTAAATATTTCTACAAATAATTCATACTTTATAAAAAAATCAATTTCATTTTTAGTTAATCTGTCTATTAAAGGATCAGTATAATATTTTATTATTTCATTAATGAAATGTTTTTTATAGGTATTATCATCAAGCTTGTTTTTTAATATTGTTTTAATTGTTTTATCTATTAATATAGCATCTTGTAAAATATTATTTATATTAGCATCTGTCAAAAAAAGCATAATTTCAATTGCACTATGAGTTTGATATAAAGCCTGAGAAATTAAAGAGAGACTAATAGCTATTTTTGTATCATGCTGTAATAAATCTAAATGTTGATTAATGTTTATTCCACTAAAATCAATGAAATCTAATTTTTTTAGATGATTTAAAGTTAAGCTAATGTAGGAGTCTGGATTAAATTCAATTTTGTCTGCATCGTTTTTATAATCGTTATGGTTAACAACCCAATAAAAGATGTATCCTATAGTTATAATACTGTAAAACTCAGATTGCTTATTATCAATATTTGCTAGTAGTATTTTTTCTGTATTAGGAGGCATTAAGCTACGAGTTATCCATAAATGTAATTTTTCTGAGCTTTTATTAAGCGAATATTCATCATTAACTTGTTCTATAATAGTGGTAATATTAAGTTTTGCTTCACTTTTATTAAATAATATATTTATTGGTGCAAAAAATTCTGTTTCTAATAGATGCATATTTCTATTTAACTCAAGATCTGTTTTTGACTGATATAGCCAATCTTGTAACTTCATTGTTGTTAAACAATTTACTAATTTTTCGTAAAACTGTTCTACTAATCTATAAGTTATAGTTGCAGCTGATATTTTTATAGTTATTAATTCTTGAAATTCTTTTTGAAAACTCTGAGGAAATTCTTCTTCATCAATAAAATTATCCTCTATGTGTACAAAGCCTAATTTTAGAGCAACAAGGTTATGTAATAAATTATATATATGAATCTCTTCATCATCATAAAAATTGTAGTTTTTATCTTGTTTTAATGACTGAATAAATTGACTAGCTACGATCTGAAATAAATTTTTTCTTATTAAAAATATTTTACCTGTCAATCCTTGTTGTATTGAATTAAATATTTCATATTCATGGGTAAATCTACTAAAGATACCATCCCAGCAAAGGTCTAAATATTCTAAGCATTCTTCTAGCCGTGCTGCTATTACTTCTTTGCTAATTATTGCAGTTGTAGGAGCGCTCTCATGTTGATATTGTAAGTTTTGCAATAGAGTCGTTAACTTATATAAGGCAGTACAAATATTTTTGAATCTTAATGTTATATCTTTATTTAGTGTTTCTGTTTTAATTCTAGTTATAATATTATTAAAACTTGATATATAATCTCTACTACAGTAAAAATTAGCAATTACTTTTAATTTTTTTAATAAGCTAGTAAAAATTACTATCAATTGGTTATCTGTAGCTAAATTTAGTCTATCGTAAAAATTTTGATTTTCAATAAGCTTATTAGTTTTTAACTCATAAGCATTCTGGTTATCTATATAATTAGCTTCTAAGGGTGTAAAAAATATTTTTTCTAACTGCCCCTGAAGCTGTAGGTATTCTGAATTCTCTTGTGGGTTATCTGGTATAAATTGTTGTAGCGCTGATGTCGTTGTTAAATTATTTACTTGCATAGCATATCTTTTTATTATTAAATATATTATTTGTGCTAACTATTTTTATTATTATGCACCTAAAAATAGTAAAACACAAATCTTGAACAATGCTATTACAACTTTTACATTTTTATTGTAACTGCTAATGAGCTTCAATATAGTTTTTCTTGTTGCTGATGATTTCAGCAGAAACTTTGTGTACTGTATTTACTAAAACAGCTACTTTATCTGGAGAAACTTCTGGATGAATACCATGACCTAAATTAAATATATGACCGCTAGCACCATTAAAAACTTGTAAAATCTTAGTAGCCTCAGCAACGATGCTAGATTTTGAAGCATGGAGAACACATGGGTCTAAATTTCCTTGTAAGGCTAGCTTGCCTGCGACTAATTTACGAGCAGTAGCTAAATCGCAGGTCCAATCTAAAGATATAGCATCTAAATTTAAATCAACTATAAATTTTAATAAACTGTTAGCATGCTTGGTAAATAAAATTATAGGCGTTTCAGGATTAGATTTTTTTAACTTATTAACAATGTTTTCTATATACCTAAGTGAAAATTTATTATAATTAATAGGATCTAAAATACTGCCCCAAGTATCAAATATTTGTACGGCATGTACACCAGCTGCTATTTGTTGTTGTAGATAATCAGTAACAGCATCTGCTAAAATAGCTAACAATTCATGCAGAGCTTCTGGAGCATCAAACATCATCTGTTTTATTTTGCTGAAGTTTTTGCTACTTCCGCCTTCTATCATATAGCAGGCTAAAGTCCATGGGCTGCCAGAAAAACCAAGTAAAGGAATTGATTGATTTAATTCTACATTAATTTTTTTTATGGTATCGAAAACATAGGAGAGCTCATTTGCAATATTAGGTAATTGCAAAGAAGATATAGTTGATTTGACAATTGGTTTACGTAGTTTTGGTCCTTCTCCAGCTTCAAAATATACGCCTAACCCCATGGCATCTGGTATAGTAAGAATATCTGAAAATAAAATAGCTGCATCTAGAGGAAATCTGGATATTGGCTGCAAGGTAACTTCAGTTGCTAAATCAGAATTTCGGCATAAATTCATAAAATCTGGTACTTGTTTACGAATAGCACGGTATTCTGGAAGGTATCTACCTGCTTGACGCATAATCCAAATAGGAGTTCGATCTACTGGTTGTTTTGCTAATGCTCTTAACAATCTGTCATTTTTTAAACTAGGTATAGCCATTATTAATGATAGTTCCCGAAAATTAAATTAAGTGATAAAACTTTTACAAAGAAGAAAATTTGTTTACTTTCTGATGTATTGTTTTATTTTATCAAAAAGTTAACCAGTGCAACAAATTAGCTGTAATCGCCTGTAATAAATTGTGTTTGTATGGTAACATAGCTTCAATTACCATACAATGCAAACAAGTTACCTTACAATATACACTTACTTTTATATACTTACTATGACTAACTTAACTGCTACTAATATTAGCAAAATCAAGCAAAAAAGAACCATTGTAAACAATATATCTTTAGAAGTAAAAACAGGAGAAATAGTTGGCTTATTAGGGCCAAATGGTGCAGGAAAAACTACTTGTTTTTATATGCTAATAGGTTTAATAAGGCCTAATTCAGGCAAAGTTTTTCTTGGTAATAAAGATGTAACTAGTTTGCCTATGCATGCACGAGCCAGATTGGGAGTTAGCTATTTACCACAAGAGCCCTCTGTATTCAGAAAACTAACTGTTGCTGACAACATAAGAGCAGTTTTACAATTAAGAAAATCTTTATCGGCTAAACAACAGCAACAAAAACTAGAATCATTGCTAGAAGAATTTGCAATTCAACATATCAGTAATGTTGAAGGGATTTCGCTTTCTGGTGGTGAACGTCGACGCGTAGAAATAGCAAGAGCTTTAGCCATGGATCCTGCTATTGTATTATTAGATGAACCTTTTGCAGGAGTAGACCCTATAGCAATATCTGCAATGCAGGAAACTATTTTAACATTAAAACAAAAAAATATTGGTGTGTTAATAACAGATCATAATGTTAGAGAAACTTTAAAGATTTGTGAAACTGCATATATAGTAAGCGAAGGTCAAATAATAGCTTCAGGAGCATCAAAGCACATAATGGAAAACAGCCAAGTAAGAGATATATATCTAGGACATAATTTCAGTTTATAAATAACTGTTACTAATAACTGGAAGAAACAAAAAACTAAAACACAACGTCTACATGCTTTTATAGCAAACTCAAGGTCAGACTTTCTGCATAAGACTTTAACGAATATCGGCAAAAATCACGCTATGATAGTTCTTGAAGACTTGAAAGTTCGTAACTTAAGTAAGTCGGCACAAGGTACAGCAGATAATCACGGCAAGAATGTTAAAGCTAAATCTGGTTTGAATAAATCTATGTTTGAATGTATTAACTGTGGATACACTGCCAATGCTCACTATATAGGTGCTTGTAACATTTTAAGGGTAGGAAATATCCAGTTAGCCTGTTGAAATATAGGGTTCGTTAGGACACTAGCACAGAAAGAACTTGTTTAACCATATACCGCTTGCGGTTAGTGGTGGGAGCATGTCAATAAATAAAATATCAGTTCTGCATTATCTCACAAGTATCACTACGATACATCTAATAAAGCCATTTATTTATTTTCAAAATAAGACGATAAAAAAAAGTATTGTTCATTCAGTTTAATATAATAACAAGGATTGTAATAATGCCAAGATCTACTAACTTTAATCCTATCAATGTAGCATCTAAATATGTTAAAAGTAAATTAAGTAATTCTAGTAAACATAAGACAGGGACGCATGCTAATCGAAGTGTAAAACAAACAGATACTACTGAACCAACAGTACCAAGTAAAAGTAACTTATTAGAAAGAGTTACAACAAAAACTAAAAATATACTTACTAGAACAACTAAACGCTCGGCTTCTCGTAATATAGAAAGGGAAACAGAAAAATCAGCTAGAAAAATTAAAAGACCAACTTGGTTGTCTAAAAAAAATAAATCCGAGATTCCTACTAATATAGGAAAGGGAATAGATAAAACAACTGTAAAAGCAGAAGAGAGGACAGGATATGTAACTGTAAAAGCAAGCACAACAGGCTTGTTGGGCAAATATAGATCATACAGTCTATCTAGTGACAACAGTGGCATAGAAAAAAATATAAACTCTCAGCAGGTAGCAGAGGGCGCAGCAAATATTCCTGCTCCAATAATCCTTAATGCAGTTGATATCCAGTTAAGTCAACAAGAAGCAATACGTGAAGTATTAGAACCACCTTTAGGTGCAACTATTGTTGACGAAAAAGCAGCATTTCTGCATTCTTTAGAAGAAGCTACAAAAGGATTAGAAGGAGATGAAAAATATAAAGCAGTTTTAACTCATATACAGAGTCGTTATGAAGTAACTGATCTGAGCAATGGTGAAGATGAAACATCTGTAAAGTTTTTTACTGGAAACTACGGTTTTGTTGCTATTAATGATGAAGGTAAGTGGACTTATGTTGCAGATAATACAAATCAAGACGTTCAGCAATTAGGTGAAGGCGATACTATAACAGATACTATCACTATACAATCTGTAGACGGTACCACTAAAGACATTACCGTAGCAATAAAAGGAACTAACGATGTTGCAGTTATATCAGGTACTAGCGAACAAACTATAGCTGAAGATAGTGCCGATACACTGACTGCCGAAGGAGCTCTAACAGTTACCGATATTGATCAGGGAGAAGCTAAATTTGTTGCTGAAACCGTTCAGGGAAACTATGGTTCTATAGATATTAACGAGGAAGGCAATTGGATTTATACCGCCGATAATTCTCAAGAAGAGATTCAAAAATTAGCTAGTGGCAACACATTAAACGATGTAGTTAGTGTAAAATCTGTAGATGGTACCACGCAAGATATAACAATAACAATAACAGGAACGAACGATCAAGCAGTTATATCTGGATCTAGCGCACAAACGCTTACTGAAGATAACGCCGAGACATTAATAGCTAAAGGTACTTTAACTGTTGCTGACGCTGATTACGGTGAATCAAAATTCGTTGCTGGAAGTGTCGAAGGAACTTATGGCTCGATGTCTATTGATGAATCTGGAGCATGGACCTACACTGTAGATAATTCACAAGATGCTATTCAGCAATTAAATGCAGGTGACAATGTAACAGAGATAGTAACAGTAAAAACTATAGATGGCACCACACAAAATATTACAGTAATGATACAAGGAACAAACGATGCTGCTGTTATATCAGGTACTAGTGCACAAACTATAGCTGAAGATGCTGCTGACACACTAGTAGCTAAAGGTGCATTAACTATCGCTGATGTAGATGCTGGAGAAGATAAGTTTGTTGCGGGAATAGGTGAAGGAATCTATGGTTCTCTAGCCATAAATGAAGACGGTTCTTGGAGTTACACCGCAGATAATACACAAGTAGCAATTCAGCAACTAGGTGATGGGCAGTTTTTAAAAGAAACCTTTGCAGTACAATCGGCAGACGGCGCTACTAAAAATCTTTCGATAACAATAAAAGGAACAAACGATGCTGCTGTTATAGCTGGTACTAGCGAACAAACCATTGCTGAAGATAGCGCCGAGACCTTAGTAGCTGAAGGTGCTCTAACTATCACTGATGCTGATGCAGGTGAAGCTCAGTTTGTTGCCGGAACAGGTGAAGGGGTTTTTGGTTCTCTTACTATTAACGAAGACGGCACTTGGAATTACGCCGCAGACAATACACAAGAAGCCATTCAAAAATTAGGTGAAGGCGACACTGCAAAAGATATATTTAATGTAAGATCTATAGATGGTACTACACAAAATATAGTAATCAATATAACTGGAAAAAACGATGGTGCAGTAATATCAGGTACTAGCGATGCTACCGTTACCGAAGATGGATCTCATATATTAACAGCTGGAGGCACTTTAACCATCGAAGATGCTGATCAAGGTGAAGGGAGATTTGTTACAGAAATCCTCGAAACCAAAGGTCAAGATATGACCAGTGGTGATCATGCTCAAATAGGTAAGTTATGGGTAGATACATCCATAGAAGAAGGCCATTTACCCAAGGGTAGTACATCTGCTATAATTCAAATAAAAAGTACTGAATCTCCTGAAAATACACACGAAGTTGTAGAAGTTAAAACTCCTGAAGGTGGTAATTATATTATCGATGGTTCGCAGTATGATAATGACCCAGCAGCAGATCCTACCAATCTTATACCTGAAAGTGCTGGCAATGCTAGTATTGATCAAAGCATTGCAGATAAAGACCTACAAGAACATATGTATGGTCCACAAGATACAGCCCCAGACCCAAGTAGTCTAAGCCCTGGAGACTATGCTGATAGGTTAGCAGCATATGGCAGCGATGAATTTTGGGAAGACAGCTTTACTGCTATGACTGAGAATACAACCGGAATGGCTATATCTGCTGGTTCAGCAGTTGCAGAAGGTGCTTTAGCTACGGCTTTTTCGGCATATAAATATCATAAGATCGCAAAACGTAGACAAAATATAACAGATGCTAATCGTGTACAAATAAAAGATAGTCAAAATAATTATCAGGATGGCGACAAGCAAATGACTTTTAGTAACTTCAAGGATTTCGCTAAAATAAGTCATTTTGTAGATAATAATAACCTCGCAAAAATTCTTGATAAAGATGTAGATTTTATATCACTTGATGATGCTAAAGACTTAATAGACAATCTTAATGATGTGTTTCCAAATGATAATAAAAGCCTAGATGATTTAAAAGAACAGCTAACTGAAGATAACTTTAAAAATCCTCAATTTATCAACGGTAAGCTTACTCCAACTCTGAAAAAATATGGTATTAATATTAAATATGAAACAATGGGAACATTGACAGATAAAGCTAAAGATAAATTTAGAAGTCAAAAAGATAAAAAACTAGATCTACATATGCATAAAATTGTTATAGACAAGAAAAATTTTTATAAACAATTAAAAGAAGCAGATAAGATACCAACAGTAAAGATAATCTCCACTACAGTGAGAGACTCCAAAACAGATATAGAAACTTTAAATAAATTGCAAAATTATGACGACAGAAAATTAAAATTCAATAAACAAGATGCAGGATTAAAATTTGGAGCTGCTATTGCTGGTATGGTTCCTTTTATTCCTATAGATGAAGCAACAAGAGCAGGAGCTTACACTAGAGAAAAAAATTATCGATTACAAAATGAAAAGAATATGGAATTTAGATACAATGCTAGCAAAAAGATTCTGCAAAATTATCAAGCGGACTTTTCTGAAGATAACTACGATAAAATAAAAACTGCTTTAGATAATATAAAAGAAGTAAAGACAAAACATATGCATATAAAAGAAACTAAAGCAGAAGCAATGCGAGGAATTCATGTTGCTGCTGGAGTGGCTAAACCGTTAACCGATGTAGCAGGTCCAGTAGGTTCTGGAGTCAGGGGCGGTATAAAAGGTGCTGCTAAAATAGGCACTGCTGTTGCTGCTGGAGTAGTTAGACACAAAGGTGATAAAGCTCTACAGCAAGAAGGTAAATATACTACTACGAAAGAACTTTATAGTTTATACAAACAAGTATATTTAGAAGCTGCCAACGATTCTAACGCAAAGAAAGCGATACAGAATTTAGTTGCAGCATCTTTTGATATTGATAGCAAGGAATTTGAGTTATTAGTTAAATCTTCATTGGTTGAAAGTAATCTATTTAAACTTAGTTTATCAAGACCAACAGAAAGCAAAGCTAGAGTATCTTTGCCAGATAGCAATCGGGGAGTAGCAAGCGAACAAGAAAGTTCCTATTATACACAAAATAGTACAACATATGATAGTACAACATTTGATAGTGTAGATGATGATGATGATACTAGTACGTCAGTATAAACTGTAATAACTCAAATACACCTTTCTATAGCTGATAGAAGGTGTAAAATGCTTGTGTTTTTTGCTAAAAAGATTAAAGTATTGGGGTTTTAAAAACAGTAAAATACTCATTGTTTTATTGTTTTCCTGTATTATTTTTTATGCTTAATAATAAAATCTATAATTTTTTATATTTTTTTTAAAAAAATACTTGACTTAAAAAATAAAATCTATATTATTTGTAGTCATTGAGAGCTGATTAGCTTTAAAGAAAATCAGTAATCAAGCGAATAATTAAAGAACAATTCCTCGATAGCTCAGTTGGTAGAGCAAATGACTGTTAATCATTGGGTCGCTGGTTCGAGCCCAGCTCGAGGAGCCATTTTCTTGAAAATTCTATTTTGTGGGTCGTTAGCTCAGTCGGTAGAGCAGTTGGCTTTTAACCAATTGGTCGTAGGTTCGAATCCTACACGACCCACCACTTTTTCGTTGTATCTTCCTCGTTTAAAGTTAAATACCTAACTACACTTTATATAAATAAAATCTAAAATTATTAGTCTTGTGCAGATAAATTGTTATCTTTTACAATATCAACTAGAGACTGTTTGGTTGGTTCTACATATTTAAACTGTTCTTTATTATTATTGTGATGGTATTGAAATAAAGGATTAAATTTATCTTTTATCGTAAGATTTTCAGGGGTGTGATCAATGTGTTTACAGCTTCTTGCTGAAATATCTACTTCCTTTTTTTTGTTCATAGCTAAATAAGAACCTGCTAGTGCAGCTCCTAGGAATACTGTTTTAGCTGCCACACTTTTTACCCGTTTTGCATGATTACTTACTCTTGCTATACTTGATATTGTGCTTCCGGTGGAGCCTGCTGAAAGTTGTTTAGGTATATATTTACCAATTTTTTCATGTTCTACAACCCCAGCGTCTACAGCCGCATCATGAATAGTTGCTATATTTTTAAAATGCTTAATAACATTTCCCATTAATAAAAATCCTATTATTATATAATCCTTATAAACAAGTCGTAATTTCCATGATTCAATTTATATTTAAAAATAAAACGTTTTTAAATTATAAGTTATCAAAAAATACTTGCTTATAACCTACAACCTGAGACTAAATTTAACCCATAGCCATTTTGCTTCAATCCTATGAATTCCACATAAAATTAATCGTGATAATCAATATACACTTTAGTTTTTATACAAGTAGCAGATAAAATCTAGCATTTCTAACTGCAACCGGTATAACCCTTTAGGTTGAGATTATTCTCCTTAATGTTATACACTTCTAAATACAAGCTGAAAATATCCTTAATATCTAGTATATGATCTTTACATAAAAGATGTATACTATGGTTAAAGTTATTTAAGTTAACAAATAAAACTACAAAATATAAACGACATAATAAATTTGTTTTTTTGTTATAAAGCATCTAGCAGTAAAAGTTATCTGTTTTATACACTTTTTACTAATCTCTGAAAACACTCATATTCAAGTAGAAGGTGTATATATTGCTTGATGCGACTATCATAAATATTTAATTAATATACTTAAAAAAGTCAAATAATGATAACAAAATATAAAATAATCGTATTAACACTTAGCTTAATATATAGTAACTTAATAGTTTATGCTGCTGTTAGTCAAGATAAAAACCAAATCGCAATACCGCTTGATACTGATATTAGTAAACAACCTGATTTAATAACCTCTGAAGATGACGAGTTTTTAGAAAAGTGTTTATCTGTAGGAGAAGTTAATGACCAAGTTATTTCTATGTTATTAACAAAAATATTATCTAAACCTAATTTTTTATTACCTAATAAAAATTGGTGGTTAATAAAGTTATTTTTTATGCTAACAAGTCCACTTTCTGCTAGTGTAAATAACTTAGTGATTGCTACTAATAGCAATATTACTCCTAGTTTAATTTTAGTTACTCAATTTCCTGTTCCTTTATATATTATAAATGTTTGTTGTTTATTAGATAAATTAAAAATAAATTGTCATCAAGGAATAAAGCATATAATTAACAATATCAAAAAAAATAAGGTTAAAAGTTGTTATTCTTTAATTAATATTTTAGTAAGTATTTATTTAGCTTATTTATCTACTCTAATAGATTCTAGAGCAACTGGAGATGCTTATGTTTGGATATTTTCTTATTTTACAGATTCTACTAAGATACTAGATATAGCTTATAACTTAGGATATTTTCTTGCTATATTCTATAAAGGAGCATTAAATGGAGTTTTCTTTTTTAATTTAATTAATGAAATATTTCATAAAACTGGTATTGGTTATTTACTAAAAATAACACCATCTTTAAAAGTTAATGAAAAAGAGCTTAGCTATAATTATCATAAAAATAAATTAAAAAATCTGATACGTTATGGAAGTATAGAAAATTCTATAAATAAATCAATTAACTATTTAAAGAATCGTAACCTAAACACTGTATCAGATATTGCAAATTTACAATTGCATTGTTCTGAAGAAAATTATCATAAAAAAAGTACAGTTAATGTTTATATTAATGTATTTAAATGTTGTTTTATTTTTACAATAACAGCATTTTGTGCAGAGGCGTCTAGACAAATATATACTTCTAAATTAATACTAAAAGAATTTATAGAAAAACATGCAAACAGTACTGTTAAGGATAGCTATACTTTTTTATTAAATAATAATCAGACATTTACCTGTAATAGTATAGATAATTGTATTCACACTATGGATATTGATGCTATAGATGTTAATTCTTCGGATATATCTGATATTTTATCGTTAAATAGAGATGGAATTATTGCTAATATCTTAAAAGGTATTGGTGTTGCAGCTAGTACAGCATCAATACTAATTATATTAGTTAATTATATATGGAAAATAAAAACAAAACCTATATTTAAAAAAACTCTGTTTACTTCATATTTTCAAAGAAAAAATATTATACCAAGCATGTTCGCCGGAACGCTATTTATATCTGGATATTATTACATGAAAAATATTTATGATGTATCTCTTGTAGCAGAAAAAAGTAATGATTTATTGCAAAAATCTGAACAAGTAACTTTTATGCCAGTTACTGCTTCAGTATTGCTTACTATATCGTCATTGGTGTTTACTTTTTTTCGAGGTATGTATTTTTTAGTAGATGTTACTAGAACTATTATGTACTTACCAAACAAGTGTTTTAACTAAAAAAAATACAATTTTAAAATTATAGTAAAAGTTAATTTTACCTAATAAGTTGTAATATTATTAGTTAACTGAAATTATATAATTGCAGTAATATCTTAAAAATGTAGAATTAATTGAACCACTTAAAAATAAAAAAGTCTGTATCTTGGTTATTAATTATAAGCAAGAGTAACTTTTATGATACCAAACAGTACTATACAAAATATGACTGGCTACACTAATGATATAACATTCAATACAGAGCAAAATGAGTTGCAAACTAGGGTGGCTAATCAACAAGATGGTTATCAGCAACAAAGTATAGAAACAAGAAGCATAGCCTCGCTTGATGACATCGATGCTACTGTAGTAGATGCTACTAAATTAGAAACAAATTTTATAGCATTGTCATCTGAGTTAGACCAAGTTATTCAGGATTTAGCTACAAATGATGAAGATATAACAACTGCAATTTTAGCAAAATATAGTAATATAGTTTTAACAAAACCACGATTTTCATACACTAAAGATGGTATTGAGTATAGGAATATTAATTTTTTTTGTTTAGCTTGTATATCAGGCAACACTAAATTATTAAACGCCTTATTAGATACTAAAATGATAAATATAAACGAGCGTTTTTATGAAAAAAGACCTGATGCAGATAGACTTAATCGGTTTACAGGAATTACGAATGCTACTATATATTATAATTTTGAAGTGGTAAAAATTTTATTATCTGCAAATGCTGATATAAATATAAAAGAGAGAGGCGTAGTAACAGATTTTATACACCTATCTTTTTGTAAAACTGATATTAAAGATGTTTATAAAATGCAAAAATTATTTTGTGAATATAGAAATACAAATAACAACTTATTACCTAAAGATATAATGTTTATGCTTCAAAATAATTATCTTAAGAAAGGTATCGCTGCTTATTATATTGAGGCAACGGAAACAACTAGAGAGCTTGCTGTATTTTTTCTTGAGGCAAATCAAGAAGGTCAATCGGCTAAAGTATTGGAATATATGACTTCTAAAACAATAATTACATTACTATTAAATAATATAAATCATTTGATAACTACGAAGGAACGTTTTCTTAGGATAGTAATCTGGCATCTTTCTAGTATGATAGATATAAAAAATAAAAACCCTAATATGTCAGATGAAAAGCTACTAAAGCAATCATTGCTTGTAGCTTCTTTAGCATGTATTCTAATATCACTAAAGGTATTTATAAAAACACATCAGAATACAATAACTCAAGCACTACCTACAATACAAGATTTCTTGATGCGCATTATACAAAGATTGTTTCTAAATGTATAGATGCTTGGAACTTTTTGTAATAGTTCAACTCTACTATAGTTATTAAAAGTAGCCAAATGTATCTAATGACCAACAAGACAAAATAATTAAATTATTAGAACAACACAGAATTAATTTTAAAAAAGTTAATTCTCAATTAAAAAAATAAAACGAGAGTTGTTGTTAATTCGTTGTTGCGTAATAATATAGGAAACTAACTAATCATATGGATTGTATAAATAATCTGCAGATAACTAGTATAACTAAAATAGCAACCAAACCTTTACAAGCTAATACTCTAAATGTAAGTAAGCGCTATACTGTATCTAATGTTATGAATGAAAACAATAACTTGCATACTAGTATAAAAAATATAGTTGTTTGTACCAAAAGTGCTCGCGAAAAACAACAAGTTATAGATTTTTATAATCAAGAATATCCTACACCTCAGGTAGTTAAACTAGATAATCATAACGATTTAACCGATAACGATTTACTAAATATAATTAGTTGCGATACTACAGGAAATTTAACAGTAACAACAGGTAGATTATTTAACAGTGAACCTTTGTTATTAATAATAGACCTTACTAATATGATACCTGGAGAAATAGCTAGGTTAAATGAATTGTTAAGTATTCCAGCAAGTTATAATGGTAAAGCTATAAGTAGCAAGGTAAAAATCGTTGTTATTATTGATGATAGCATGCTAGATTTTGGAATTAGTAAACCTAGCGCTGACTTGTGGCGACGTTTAGCAAAATTTAATTTTTTATCTTCTGTATTTAACTTGTATTCTAGTAGTATAGCTGAGTTACAGCAAGCAAATGATGTAATAATGCCTAAAGAATTATTAGCAATAAAAATTAAAGAGTTTAGTAATTTAGAAAAAAATAATCAAGCAACAATAATTGACTTTGCTACTGCTAATAGCCCACAAGAATTATTATTTGGTAGTTTAACCTTAGATGATAAAGGTAAAATTTATTTTAAAAATGGTTGTTTACAAAATATCACAAATAATAATATTATTCTGCACAATGCACCTTGGTACGATAGCAAATTCACCGATTTATTAGCAACTGCTTTACGTCAAAAAGGTTTTAGAGCTAATGGCAACTGGGTTACTTTATCTGCAAATTTACAATTAACTAAAAGTTTTACTAGTACGCAACAAGTAGAGGAGTTAACTAATAAATACGTAATAACAGCAGAAAATATCACTAGTTTAAATATACATAATTTAGTAATTATTAACTCGCATAACTTTGAAGCTGTGTTCGCAGATAACAAATTACATCAAACTGTTGTTATTGCAATAGATACTTTAGCAGAGTTAACTGCTGATTGTGGTTATCTGTTAGTTACTGATCAATTAACTAAAGAGCAATGGTTAAAGTTATTAAGTAGAGCATCTATATTAAACGACAAAAAAATAAGTATTCTTGATGCTAGTGATAACTCTAGTACAATAATTAACCAGCTAACTAAGAGTTGCTTAAATAATAACTTAAAGTGTCAAACATATCAGCATATAGAAGATGCCTTAGTTAGTGTGCCATCTAATAGTTTGGTATATAAAATTACTAAAGATACTAATTGGATAGAAATATGGCAAACCGTTAGTTTAACTAGTCAAGAACAATTTATTTTTTCTCAACAAGACACAAAACTATTAACAGCATTAAAACAAGGCAGGTTAGTAACATTTTATGGTTTAGAAACTAACATAGAAGTTTTAAAAAATTTTGAAACCTTGTTAATTAAACCTAGTTATTTATTACTAAATGGCAATAAAATAATTTTAGAAAATAACAATATTTGTTTATTATTAGATGAAAAATTTAATCAAACTAAGTTCCCACAATTATTACAAAATATTACAACAACTCAAATTACCGATTTTGCAATAGTTGCACTAGATTATCAGACAACATTTATTGAACAAATCTTAGAAAAGTTAGCACAAAATAATTTAACATTAATTCAAGATAAAAAAACTATATATACAATGTTTGCTAAACAGTTGGAAATTGAACAACAGCAAGATCAATCACAACAGTTACTAGCTATACATTATCGTAAAGCTGCACACACAATTTTTGCTAAACAATATCGAGATAATATAAAGTTATATGGTTATTTAAAAACGCAAATAGCGGCAATAAATATGGATAACACTAATCAGCAAGTAGCAGATGCCGAAGCTTTACTTAATTGGATAAAAAATAACCCTAATGCT